>NZ_JBNQTI010000063.1:39367-41997 GCF_050325825.1 Kitasatospora sp. LaBMicrA B282 | reverse complement strand
CGGCGGTGACGACCAGACCGGTGCCGTGGTGCTGGTGTCCGGCGACGGCCCAGACCGCGACCAGGACGACCGAGCTGATGTACCAGACCGGCATCACCGCGCCGAGCATTCGGCCGCCGTGAGCGCGGCCGAGTTGGCCAGCGTCACCGGGGAGGGCGTTGAAGATCCGGTTGAGGACGACGGCGACGGCGAACTCCACCCCCACCATCACGCCGACGGACACGGTGGTGACAACCTCAAGTGCGCTGAGCATGATGATTCCCCTGCGATCTAGCGCTGCTAGGTGATGATGCAACGCTAGTACTGCTACCGCTCGATTGTCTAGCGGTGCTAGGATCGAATCATGTCGGTACAGGAACGCAAGGAACGCGAACGGGCGGTCCGCGAACGCCTCATCTTGGCGACGGCCCGCGAGCTCGCCGAGCAGCAGGGCTGGGACGCGGTCACCACCCGCCGGCTCGCCGAGCGCATCGAATACAGCCAGCCCGTCCTCTACAGCCACTTCCGCGGCAAGCGCGAGATCATCGGCGCCGTCGCTCTCGAAGGCGCCACCGAGATGGCCGCGGCCGTGCGAGCCGCGACCAGCGCCGCGGACGGCCCGCGTGAGCGGGTCGCCGCCCTCGCGCGCGCCTACCTCGACTACGCCGCCGACAACCCGGCCGTCTACGACGCCATCTTCCAGCTCGACGGCGGCCTGGCATTCGCGCACGAGGACACCCCGGAGCCCTTGAAGGACGCCTTCGCCGCACTACTCGAGAACCTCCAGGAGGTCGCCGGCGACGGCGTCCACCCGGGCGTGTTCACCGAGGTGTTCTGGGCGACCCTGCACGGCCTGGCGACCCTGACCCGCTCCGGACGACTGCCCTCGGAGTACGCCGAACAGAGAGTGGAACTACTCGTCGACCGACTCGCCGCACTCTGATCTTCCCAGTAGGGCCGGCGGGCGGCCGGGGGCGGGTTGCCCTGGATCAACTGCCGGGACGGCGGGCGGCAGCCCGGCCGGCCAGCGGCAGGACTCAGCGGGGCGCCTGGCAGGCGCTGCGGCGGACGTGAGCGCCGCGCTGACCCGGGTTTTCTGCGAGCCGGGGCCTGAGGGGCCATCACAGGCCTGCTGGGCGCCCCGGCCGCGCGCACGGCACCGCCGGGCGCCGAACGATCCGGCCCGCGGCAGGTGCCCCGAACCGACAGCACCCCACCCCCAGCAACAGGCAGGTCCCCAGCGAGGTTGTCGGGGTTCGGCACCTTGATGCCCCGCCTATGACCTGCGACGTTCCCGGACCGCCGCGGTGGGCACAGGATCGCATCCGGGACCCCGTCCGAGGCCGGCTGCGCGGTCCGACGCGGCGCTCAGGGTCCTTCGGAACGGGCCCGGATGCCCCTCCCGCTGGCGGGCGGGAGGGAGAAGACGAAGGGGGCTCCCTCCCACACCAGAGGGTGTGGAAGGGGAGATGTCCGCGCCGCGGGGGGCTTACCCAACGGGCCTGACCTGCGCGAACAGGCTCCGGTGGCCGAGGGGCCGGTGCAATTGCCCTGCCACTGGCCCTGCAACCGCCTGCGCACCCGTCGGGCCACCGTGGGGGCAACCGGCGGAGCAATCCTCCCGCGCCCGGGCGGCGGTTTCGGCGCGCGCCGAAACGACCGCCCCGGGTCGGCCCGGCACCGCGGTCCGTACTGGACCACACCACCCTCCCCGTGGTGGTCAGCTGGACTCCCCAGCTCTTCGACAATGCGGACACCAGGGCGATCCCGCGGTGGTCGAGGTGCCGTTCACCGGACACACCCTCACGATGACGCCGCACCAGCCGTCACCACCACCTTCCAGGCATCAACCCCCACCCGACACGACACACTGCTTCAGCCAACCGCAACAACAAGCTGCGACTTCACGGCTCCTGAGCGCACCGACCTGCCGAGAGGTGTTGCGCAACGAGCCGGCTCGGCCCCTCCGTGGGGAGGGACCGAGCCGGCTCGCGGGCAGGCGCCGGGATCAGGAGGTGACGGTCGGCAGGCTCGCGGTCAGGGCGGTCGGGACGCTGACCACGTTGTTGAAGCTGTAGCCGCCGGGGCCGAAGGCCGCGGAGGTCAGGGCCTTCTTGCTGCCGCCGTTGGTCACCAGCCAGACGACGTTGCTGTCGGGCGACAGCAGCAGGGTGCCGTCGCTCGGGGCGGCCTTGGCGGCGGCGGTGCCCAGCCAGGTGCCGGGGACGCCCATCAGCGGGCGCTGGTTGTAGCCCAGGCTGGTGAAGTCGGCGGCGGTCAGGTAGACCGCCTTGCCGCCGGCCATCACGTAGATGTTGGCACTGGCACCGGAGATGTCCTTGACGATGGTGCCGTCGGCCAGCGGCTTGGCGGCGGCGCCGGACAGCCAGCTCTCCGGGACGCCCATCAGGGCCTGGGTGTTGTAGCCGTCCGCAGTCCACTCGGTGCCGGTGATCGACAGTGCGGAGCCGTTGACCATCACGTAGACGGCCGGGTTACCGCCCGCCTGGCCGGTCACCAGGGTGCCGGTCGGCGGCGCGGCCTGCTGGGCGGAGGCCAGCCAGCTGCCGGGGACGCCCATGTCGGGCCGGGTGTTGTAGCCGTCCGCGGTCCACTCGGAGCTGCTGATCGGCAGCGCGGCACCACCGACG
>NZ_JBNQTI010000063.1:20826-39269 GCF_050325825.1 Kitasatospora sp. LaBMicrA B282 | reverse complement strand
CGGTCGGCGGCGCGGCCTGCTGGGCGGAGGCCAGCCAGCTGCCGGGGACGCCCATGTCGGGCCGGGTGTTGTAGCCGTCCGCGGTCCACTCGGAGCTGCTGATCGGCAGCGCGGCACCACCGACGACCACGTAGCGGTTCGCGCCACCAGCCTGGTCGTGCACCACCGTGCCAGCCGGCAGCGAGCTCGGCAGGGCGTTGAACTTCGCCTCGTCCACCACCACGACACTGCTCATGTTGTAGCCGTCGGGGGTGACGTCCGAGCCGGCCACGGTGAGCCCGACGCCGTTGATCATCAGCTTGACCGTCGCGTTGTTCGGCGACTTCACCAGGGTTCCGGTCGGCAGCGAGGCCGGGTCGGGCAGGTTCTGCGAGCCGGACGGGTCGTCGATGATGTTGTTGTAGCGCAGGCCCACGTAACCTGCCGAGTCGAGGTATCCGCGGCTGTAGGTCTTGTACGCGGCGTTGGTGCCATACGTCGACTCGGTGTAGACGTTGGCTGCGGTGTGCGCGCTGTCCACCCAGCCGGCGAACAGGACCACGTGGATGTCGAACCGGCCGCCGTCGGAACGGTCCATCGCGTCACCGGGCTGGAGGTCGTCCAGGCTGCCGAGCTGGGTGGAGACGCCCGGCAGGGTCTGGGTGACCAGGCTGCTGTTGAGGTGCCAGGCCATCGAGACGTAACCCGAGCAGTCCTGACGGTAGGAGCCGTTGCTGTCCGAGTACCAGGCGCTCTGGCTGTACGGAACGCCCTCGTTCACCCACGACTGGGCCCGAGCCAGCACCTCGGAGCGGCTGATCTGGCCGCCCTGGCTGGAGCTGCCCACTGCGTGGGCGGCGGTGCCGACGGCGAGCGAGCCGGCCAGGGCGGACGTGGCGATCGCGGCCGTCAGGGCGAGACGAGCGATGCGGGAGGTCTTGGCGGACATGGTGGTACTCCTGAGGATGCTTTGAAGGTGAGCTCGGCTGGATGAAGCCGGAAGTCTGTGGACGCGCCCGGGTGGCGGACGGCTGCCCTGCAGGAGCAGCCGGTCGACGGTCAGGGTGGGGCCCAGGCCCCTGGGGGGCGGGTGGTCAGTCCCAGATGGTGTTGGCCGGGGCGGCGGCAGCGACCTGCTGGCTCGGTGCGACAGCCTGGGCCGCGGCAGCGGCCGGGAGCAGGACGGCGAAGGCGAGGGTGATGACCGCGGCGGCCTTGGCGTGCGAGGTGCGAAGCATGGTGAGGTCCTTTGCGAGGAGCTGCGACGGGGTCGGATTCCGGTTCGGCGCCCCGCGGTTGACGCCTTTTCCGGTCTGCCGTCCGGGCGGTGTTCCCGGCTGGCGAGTACTACTTTCGTCGCAGGTCAGGGCCGGTGGAAGAGCTTTCAGGTGGACGGAAACGGTCCTGTCCGGTTCCGTCCAGGCGCGCCGGATGCGGTCAGCAGCCGTTCGTAGAAGGGCGCGACGAGCGGCGCACCGACCTGGGGCACGGTCCAGTCGCGCAGGGCGGGGACAGTGGCGACGGCGCGGCGGCACAGCTCGGCCACCACGGCCTCCGCCTCGGTCAGCTGGTCCGCGAGCAGGTAGACGCCGACGACGGCTCCGGCATCCGCGTGGTCGTGCACGGTGATGTGCTCGACGCGCTCGTCCGGCCGCGTGACGCTGAACAGCAGTTCGACGGTGTCGGCGGGCAGCGGCACGCCGGGGCGGGGAGCGCGCAGTGCTGCGTGGATGAGATACATGGCCCGAACTCTGCCGAAACGCCCGACTCCGCTGACAGGGGAAGATCCTGGACGTTTCCGGCACTGGCCGGAAACGTCCACCGGCACCTCTGGCAGATCGCACATATGGATGAAAGGATCACCGAAGCTTCGAAATCAGCACACACATCGGGGGAATACGTCATGCTGGCCGCACTCGGTCTGGACGCCGCAGCCGAGGCCGTCTACCGGAGCATGCTCGCGCATCCCCAGGACGGCGTGCAGGCACTGGCCGAACGGCTCGCTCAGCCACCGGATGAGGTCCGACGAAGCCTGGACCTGCTCAGCGAGCTGGCCCTGATCCGCCCCTCCCACGAGCGGGCCGGGCAGTTGCGGGCGGTGCCGCCCGAGGTCGGCATGGAGCTGCTGATGGCCCGCCAGCAGGCCGAGTTGGCGGCCCAACAGCTGCGGATCAAGGCATCCCGCGCGGCGGCGGCACAGCTGATCGCGGAGTTCGCCGATCTGCGCCCGGCAACCGCCCAGCCCGGAGTCGAACAGCTGACGGGTCTGGACGAGATCCGCGACAAGATCGCCAGCCTGGCCCGGGACCTACGCAGCGAGATCATGACCTTCGCCCCCGGCGGCGGGCACAGCCCCGAGAGCATCGCGGCCTCCCGGCCGCACGACCAGGATCTGCTGAGCCGGGGCATCCAGATGCGCACCGTCTACCTGGACAGCGTGCGCAACAGCCAGCCCACCGTGGCATACGTGAGCTGGCTCGCCGAGCTCGGCGGGCAGGTGCGCACCGTCGCGGAACTCCCCACCCGGATGATCCTCTTCGACCAGCAGGCCGCCCTGATCCCCGTGAGCAGCCAGGACACCAGGGCCGGTGCCGTCGTGCTCACCGGGCAGGGGACGCTGACCGCGCTGTGCGCGCTGTTCGAGAACGTTTGGGCGGCCGCCGAGCCCTTCGGCCAGGAGACCGTCGTGGGCGCGGAGGGACTCAGCGGCCAGGAGACCACGGTTGTCCGTCTGCTGGCCCAGGGCCTGACCGACGACGCGATCGCCAAGCGGCTGGGCGTCTCGGCCCGGACCGCGCGACGAGTGGCCAACGACCTGATGGAGCGCCTCGGCGCACGCAGCCGCTTCGAGTTCGGCGTGCGGGCGGTCCAGCAGGGGTGGCTCCCTGTACGGGCCTGACGATCGGCGATCCGGCGCCCGGACCGACGGGCCGCTGTTCGTCACCAGGACCGGCGCCCGGCTGCGCGAGCCGGAGGTGTGGAAATGCTGCGGCGCCGGGCCCGCCGGGCCGTTCAGTCCCCGAACGGCCGCGCTGTTCGGAGACTGAACAGCGGCTGCGGCCGGCCGTTCACCCGGTCAACGGCGCGACGTTCCGTCACGACGGACCCTCACGTTCCCTCTGTGCGGCGCCGTCTCGAAGGCCATCTCGGCGCTGTAGTGCCGGGAAGTGATCAACGGGTCGGGCGGTCCGGAACGCCTGACCTGCTCGGGACCGGCCCGCCGACTTGCCCGGCGACGTCGCAAGCCGGCTGTTCGCCGCCCTCGACGCCGGCTCGACTGCGCGGACCCAGGAGCGGAGCCTGGCCGACAGGTTGCAGGAGCGCTACTTCCGCGATGCCGGCCGCCGTGCCACCGGCCTGGTCGCCGACATCACCGGCCTGCGATGGGCCGACGTCGACATCAGATGAGCTGCGGGCCGGGGCCTCGCGCGCGCATCTGCGTGCATGCGTGCCGTGCACGCGAGAGGGGCTTGCCGTCGGGCGGTCGAGGGGGGTTTGCCCAGGCGTGGAGGGCTGGGCAAGCCGCGTCCGAGGAGGCCTGCCCAGGCGCGAGCGACCGACACCGGGCCCCTCGTCCCCGCCCAGGCGGCACCTGTTTCGACGCAGGGCGAAACCGTCCCGGCCGCCCCGATCGTTTCGCCCTGCGTCGGAAGTCGGGTTTCCGCGCGCGTCGGAACCGGCCGGTGTGGCGCAGCCGGGCACCGACCCCACCGCGGGGTTGCCCGAGCCGGGGCGCGGCACGGCGGCGTGGCCGATCGGGTGACAGAGGATCGCGTCGGCACTGGCGCTCCGGTAGGCCGGGCGCACGGCTATCGCTAGGCGGTCTGTTCGCGGTGGCGGGCGTAGTGGCGGGCGGCTCGGGCTCGGTTGCCGCAGGATGGGCCGCACCATTCGCGGCGGGGGTGGTCCTTGAGGAAGAACTGGACGCAGCCCGGGCCCTGGCAGGCGCGCAGGTCCGGGCGATGGGGGCCGCCGAGCAGCCGTACCGCGTCGCGGGCGAGCGCTGCCAGCTGCTCGGCCGTGTGGTCCGGGCCGGCGGACTCCTCGTGGACTGCCAGTTCCCCGTTCGCGGCTGGTGCCAGGACCGGCCAGCACGGGGCGGCGGCCGAGGCGGCGTTCACCACCGCCAGGTCCGTGGCCGCGAACGGGCTGTCGCCGGTGGCTGCGGCCAGCAGGGCGCGCACTGCGTCGCGTAGCTGGTGGAACTGCCCACCGTCGACCAGTCCGTTCCGTGCCAGCCAGTCGTCCAGGCCATCGCGCACTCTGCCCCGGTTGGCCACCACCGTGTTGGCGAACTCGATCGCCGGCGGCGTGCTCTGGGTCGTCGTCATCGCTGCTCCTCCCTAGGGCCAGAGATTCTAATGATAGGCCACTCTTGCAACCGTTAGAAGCGGCTGCCATGATCTAACGCATCGACAGCACGACAAACGTTAGAAACATGGGGGGCCGTTCCGATGACCACCGCCACCGCCACCACAACCGCGGCACCCGCCGCCCGCAGCGGACTCTGGCGCAACCGCGCGTTCCTGACCTTCTGGTTCGGCGAGACCCTCTCCCTGATGGGCACCCAGGTCACCACCCTCGCGCTGCCGCTGACTGCGGTCACCGCCTTCCACGCCACCCCCGGGCAGCTCGGCCTGCTGCGTTTCCTGCAGTTGGTCCCCTACCTCGGCCTCGCCCTGGTCTTCGGCGCCCTGGTCGACCGGCTGCGCCGCCGCCGGGTGATGATCACCGCCAACGCGGCCCGGCTGGTGCTGATCGGCCTGATCCCGCTGCTCGCCGTCACGCACCACCTGACCATGCCCTTGCTGCTCGCCCTGGCCTGCGCGATCGGGATCTTCTCGGTGCTCTTCGACGTCAGCTGGATGTCCTTCGTGCCCACCCTGGTCAAGGACAAGGCGCACTACGTGGAGGCCAACCAGAAGCTCGGCGTCACCTCCTCGACCACCGACGTGGCCGGCCCCGGCATCGCCGGTGCCCTGGTCGGCGCGCTGACCGCGCCCGTCAGTCTGGTCGTCGATGCCGCTTCCTACCTGGTCTCGCTCATCACTTTGCTGATGATCCGCACTCCGGAGGAGAAGCCGGCTCCCGCCGCCGAGCGGCGGCACCTGGGTCGGGAGATCGCCGAGGGCCTGCGGTTCGTCTTCGGCCACCGGGTACTGCGACCGCTGGCCGTGATCGCGCCGTTCTGCAACTTCTCGATGGTCTCGATCTGGACCCTCTTCCTGCTCTACGCCGTCCGCGACGAGGGCCTGCCGGCCGGCCTGGTCGGCCTGGTCTTCTCCGCTTCCTCGGTCGGCGGCCTGGTGGGCGCGAGCGTGTCCGGCGCGGTGCTCAAGCGCCTGCCCACCGGGCGGGCCTACGCCCTCTCGATGAGCCTCATCTTCACCGGCCCGCTGCTGATCCCGTTCGCCGCCGGCTCCCGCCCGGTGCTGCTGGCCTTCTTCGTGGCCGCCTTCTTCCTCAGCTACCTGGGTCTGGGCATCGCCAACGTGGTGATGGTCAGCCTGCGTCAGGGGGCCACCCCCGCTGCGCTGATGGGCCGGATGAACGCCGCGTTCCGCACGCTGCTCTTCGGCGGCGGCTCGCTGGGCGGCCTGCTCGGCGGGTACCTGGCCGGCGCCTTCGGCACCCACACCGCGCTGACCGGGATCGCGGTCGGCTCCGCGCTGCTGGTCAGCGCGGTGGCGGCCTCACCGGTCAGCTGGCTGAAGGCCACACCGCAGACAGTCCAGTGAGCCGCCCGACGACGTCGGCGCCGCCCGCCAGCCGGGCCGCCTGTACCAGGTCGAGGCGGTCGGCTGCGGCGGCTGCGCACCACCGGCGGACGAGGCAAGAGCCCGTCGTCTGGCGCCTTCCCGGTCCCCGCGGCCCGGGATGGGCCTGGGCCTACAGGTCCTGATCGAGTGTGAGGGACCTCGGGGTGAATCCGGTGCGCTCGTAGCAGCGGATGGCGCCGGTGTTGGCGGCGTAGGCGGTGACCGATGCCCGGGCGGCGCCCGAGTTCCGGGCCCAGGTCAGGAAGGCCTCGACAAGTTCGGTGCCGGTGCGGTGTCCTCGGTGGGACGGATGCACGTACAGGCTGAGCAGGGTGGCCGTCTTCGCGGGCCGCATCGGGGTGCCGTCGCTCGTCTGCGCGGTCAGGTGGCCGACGACCGTGTCCCCCGCCTCGGCTACCAGCAGCAGCCGGGTCGGGTCGTCGAGCGTCTCGGCGAAGCGCTGCGCACCGTGCTTGCGGGGCCAGTTCGTGTCGACGCCCGGGTCGTGCGTTCCCGCGTCCTCCAGGAACAGGGCGGCGCTGCACTCGACCAGGTCCGGGATGTCCGCGGACCGGGCGCGCCGGACGGCGACGCTGGGCGCGCCGGCGGCGCGGAACGCCTCGGCGTCCAGGACGTAGCGCACCTTGTCCTCGCGGCGATCGGTGAAGACCGCTGCCTGTGGGAGGGTTTCGAGGTAGCTGAAGCCGAGGCGCTCGGCGACGGCCCGGCTGCGGGTGTTGGTCGCGACGGCGACGGCTTCGACCTTCGTGATCCGGCGCTCGGTGATGGCCATGGCGAGCAGGGCCCGGGCCGCCCGGGTGACGATGCCCTGCCCCTGGCTGTCCTCGTCGAGCCAGTACCCCAGGGCGGCGGTGCCCGTCTCCGCGTCGATCCGCAGACCGCAGCCGCCGGCGAGCCGTCCGCGGTGGCGGATGTAGGTCTGGATCTGGCTGCCCCGCGCGAAGTTCTCGAGGCAACTGCCGAGGAAGGCACGCATCCGGTCGACGGCGGGCGCGGCCTCGGCCCACGGCTCCCACCGGGCCAGGTGCCGCCGGTTGCGAGCGACGAGGGCAGTGACCTCCTCGGCAAGGTGCGGCTCGGCGAGCACCAGGGTCAGATCGTCGTCGACAGGAATGCTGAACATGAGGCCTGCCTTTCGGCTGCAGACGCTAGGGTCCTGGCCGGACAGGGTCAAGATTGCTTGTTGGCAGTGTGTCAACTTCCCGGGCGGTGGTGGGGAGCCGGTCTCGGTTCACTCCAGGAGGGCAATCAGCCGGCACCGCAGCGCGTCGGTGATGCCGAGCGGGTGCCGGCCGGCCTTGAGGCGGTCGATCTTGCCGCGGCACGACCGGGAGCAGTAGGCCCTGGGTCGTCCGACCGGGCTTTTCGCCTCGCGAGGCGAAAAGCCCGCAGCGGTGGGCCAGGAGACCGGCGGCCGCTAAAGCGTGTCTGATAATTGATCTTGTGGCGGGTCGAGGCGAGTTGACGGACGCGGCGTGGGAGCGAATAGAGCCCTTGTTGCCGCAGGTGGACGGGCGTGGCCGTCCCTGGCGTGATCATCGGCAGGTGGTCAACGGTGTGCTGTGGCGGCTGCGGACCGGGGCTCCGTGGCGTGACCTCCCGGAACGGTACGGGCCGTGGCAGACCGTCTACGAGCGGTTCGCTCGTTGGGAGTCGGACGGCACCTGGGCCAAGCTGCTGGAGCACGTCCAGGTCCGCGACGACGCGGTGGGCCGGGTGGAGTGGACGGTTGCCGTCGGCTCCACGGTCAACCGGGCCCACCAGCACGCGGCCGGCGCCCGCAAAAAGGGGCTGCAGTAGGGGACGAACTGGAAGATCGGGGCCGCTCGCAGACGCGCCAGGCCCTCGGCCGGTCCCGAGGCGGGCTGACCACCAAGGTCCACCTCGCCGTCGACGGCCGCGGACTGCCGCTGTCGATCGTGCTCACGCCCGCGAACATCAACGACGCCACCGCGTTCGGGCAGGTCATCGACGGGATCCGCATCCCGCGCGCCGACACGGGGCGCCCGCGCACCACGCCGGATCGCGTGCTGGGCGACAAGGCCTGTTCGAGCCGGGCGATCCGCCACCTGCTGCGGCGCCGGGGCATCGCCGCCACGATCCCCGAACGACGCGACCAGGCCGCCAACCGCCGGCGCCGAGGGCGCCTCGGCGGCCGGCCACCCACATTCGACCGGGTCCTCCACCGCGACCGCAACGTGGTCGAACGATGCTTCGCCCGCCTCAAGCAGTTCCGTGCGATCGCGACCAGGTTCGACAAGCTCGCCGACCGCTACCGCGCCGGAGTCGTCCTGGCCTCCCTGATCCTCTGGCTCCGCGAACCAGCCAGGTGATCATTTGTCAGACAGCCCTTAGGCCGAGGGGCAGCATGCAACCGCGCCCCGCTGCACAGATTGGAGCACGCTGCGCCGGGCCCAGCAGGAGCAGGTGCGTCGGTACGCTCAGCAACGACCGTCTTCCGCTTGCGCTGGTGCTGGTGTCTCATCGGCCGGGTCGGCCTGGCCGGTGCTGCTGGGTTTCGTCAGTGGGGAGCCAGCAGGTGTGGTCAGCATCGTGACGAGGTGACGGCTGTCGTGGGTCCATGTTCCGAGCAGGCCATCAGCGACGGGGCTGCTCGCGATGAGGTTCATCGGGCGGCGAGGACCGGAACCGTGGTCCTCGTGCCGGCTGCGTGTTCGATGTGGTCGGCGGCCAGGGTCGTTCCCCCGGCGCGCCGGAGGCTGTGCCCAAGGGCTTGGGCCCTGCGGTGCAGTCCCTCGTCGTGAAGGGCCTCGGCGAGAGCGCGGGGGATCTCGGGGCTCGCGTCCTCAGGAAGGTGGCGGGCCACTCCGGCTCGCGTGCACGCCTCGGCCAGGAGCGGCTGCTCGGAGCCGGCGGGGCCCACCAGGAGTGGACGTCCGTGGGTCAGGGCGCTCAGTACTGACGCCGAGGTGGCGCTGCTGATGACAAGGCGTGACTTCTGGATCAAGGGGGCCATCCAGGGCAGTTGGACGGTCAGGATGTCGGCGCGCGGGTCGGCCGTCGGTTCGTCGGAGCGGCCGAGTTCGACGACGGCGCGGAACGGGGTGTCGGTGAAGGCGGCGTTCAGCCTCGGCCAGAGTTCGACGCCTTGGAAGCTTCGGCCGAGGTGGACGTAGACCAGGGGTTTGTCGCTGCGGGATTCGAAGCGCTCAACCTGGCCGAGGGCTTCGGGGTCGGGTTGCGGCTCCCACGGGCAGGGGCCGACGTGGTGGACACCGTCGGGTAGCTGTGCCCCGGGGTACTCGAAGGCGGGGGCCCCGCGCAGGAGGAAGGCCGCGCCGAGCAGGGCCCGGCTGGCGGTGGCGTCACTGCACGCGGGCAGGGCGGCCTCGGAGCGGGCGTTGTGGTAGAAACGCAGCGTCTCCTGGGTCCGCCAGTGCCGGCGGGTGGGGAGCTCAGGTTCGTCCTCGGCACCGGCACGGTAGTTCCACAGGTGGGCGGTGAGGCCGAGGACGACGGCCGGGATGTCGAGGGTTTCGGCCGCCAGCAGGCTTCCGTGACACAGTACCGAGGTCACGATCAGGTCCGGCTGCAGGTCACGGGCAACGTTGCGGACCGTCTGGTACTGGTCGCGCTGACGGCGGAACCAGAGACGGACCGACATGGTGCCCATGCCGCGGTCCGCGACCGGGATCAGAGGCAGGCCCGCACTGGTGGCCGCTGCTTGGGCGGATTCGCGTCCGAGAAGGAAGACCTGGTGCCCACGTCGCTGCAGTTCGATCCCGACGGCGATGGTCGGGTACAGGTAGCCCGGGTCGCTGAACGGGCACAAGAGGATTCTCATGGATGTGTCCTTCGGGAGACAGCGGCGTCGCGTGGTCGGTTCGGTTGACGGTGTCTTCTGCTCAGGTCGTCGCGGGCTGCGGTGTGCTGGCCGGCTCCGCTGTCGCCTCCGGTTCGTCGGTTCGAGGGAGGCGGGCGCCTCGCAGCGAGGTGTTGGCCAGCGCGATGGTGACGACCGCGACTTCGAGAACGCCGTTGGTGAGGAAGGCGGTGCTGACGCTGGTGGTGCGGGCGAGCGTGGCAAAGAGCAGGTAGGAGATGGGGGTGAGTCCGACGGAGGTGAAGCTGACGGTGCTCATGACCCGGCCGATATAGGACGCGTCGGCGGTGGCCTGGATAAGGCCGATGAGCAGGGCGCTGGCGGGGCCCAGGATCAGGCCGACGCCGGCGGCGGCTACGGCGACGGCGGCTGGAGAGCCGAGGTAGCCGACGGCGACCAGCAGGGGGATCTGGGCGGCGATCCATGCGAGTCCGGTGACCGCGGGACGGCGGGTGGGGCGGCGCAGTGCCACCGCCATGGCTCCCACGACGGCGCCGGCGCCGAACCCTCCTTCGATGAGGCCGTACGTGCCTGCGCTCCAGTGGTGGTGTTGGACCAGGAGGGGAAGGCCGACGTTGAACGATCCCAGGATGGTGAAGTTCAGGCAGGCGATGGTCACGATCAGGATGGTCAGGACCGGCCGGCCGAGGATGTAGCGGATGCCGCCCTTGGCTCCGGCGGCGGACTGTTCGGCCGGCTCGGGCTGGTCGGGCAGCCTGGCTGCGAGGAGTGCGGCCAGGGCGACGGCGAACAGGGCGGCGCAGGCTGCGGTGCCGCCGGCGGTGCCGCCTGCGGCGATCAGGAAGCCGGCTGCCGGTGCGCCGGCGACGGTGGCCAGGCGCTGGGCGGTCTGCAGGATGCCGGTGATGCGCGGCAGCTGGTCGGGTGGGGCCATTAGGGCCGGGGCGGCGCTGAGCGCGGGGACGTTGATGGCGTCGATGGCGCCGAAGACGAGAGCGACGAGCAGGAGCGGGAGCCAGGCGTGGGGTGCGACGACTGCTGCGGCGGTGGCGCCGGCCATGGCCAGGACGCGGGCGCTCTGGGTGGCCAGTGCCAGGCGCCTGATGCCGTGGCGGTCCACGAGGCTGCCGCCGAGGAGCATGAGCAGGGCCCGGGGGATGGTGCCGGCGCCGAGGACCACACCGGCCAGGATCGGTTTGCCGAGTTGGGCGGCGGACCAGCCCAGTGCGGTGAGCCAGATCTGGTCGCCGGCCATCGAGAAGGTGTAGCCGGTGACGTAGCCGCGGATGCGGCCGCGGTGCGGTGCGGGCGCGGCGGCGGTCATGTGCACTCCTTGAAGGCGTGGGCGAACACGAAGACCGGGCGGCGGTCACCGGAGTCTTCGGCCTGGCGGCCGTGGCTGCACCACTTGGAGATGACGGCCTGGAGCTCCTGGGCCATCTGTTCGAGTTCGCCCGAGGTGAGGGAGGCGACCGCATCGGTACTGAATGCCGCGTGCTGCCAGGCCTCGGGGGCTTCCTTGCGGTGGTCCCACCAGGCCTGGAGCCGCTCGTGCTGGCGGTTGAACATCAGCTGCTCGATGCGCCGCTCGGCTTCACGGCCGGCTTCCGTGTCCGGGAGGCTGTCGGAGGACCAGCGGATACCTCCCGCCACCGCCTTCCACCACCGCTCCCGACCGTCCTGCTGAAGCTCGGGGGCCTCAGTGGCATAGCCGTACTTGGCCAGCTCGTGCAGGTGGTAGCTCAGATGACCGGGGGTCGCGCCGACGATCTGGCCGAGGCGGGAGGCGGTGGAGGGGCCGTTGGTAAGGAGCAGTTCGTACAGGCGCCACCGCAGGGGGTGAGTCATGGCGCGCAGCGTCTGGAGGTCGCTGATCGGGGCTGTGCCGGGGTCGTTCACCATGCCTGTGAGGGTAGGCCGCGCAAGGGATTTTGCACAAGAAATCTTACGCATCTTCTGGGGCATGGCTTCTCGCTTCCGGCGCACAGGGCGCCGCGGTCGTGCAGGATTCCTGACGTTCCGTCACATATGGTGATTGTCAGGACTTCTGGCCGGTCGGAGCACGGGGCATCATCGCCGGGGGATCAGACGGGCTCCATGTCGTTGAGCATGGCGGTCACGTCCAGGCGGCCCTGCAGGTTGCTCTTGTACGAGGGGCAGGTGACCGTGTCCTCGGTCCACTGCTTGGGGCAGAAGCCGCCGCAGACCGGGAAGAAGAGGCAGCGGTTGCACGGGGAGTGCTCGCCCTTTTCGACACTGTCGTACCAGCCGTCGAACTCACCGCGCGGCCTGACCTCATGGACCGGCAGGTCCTCCACACGGCCCAGCGCACGGTTCTGTTCCGCTTCCGGCACCAGCGGGTGCTCGCTGTAGGAGAACACGCTGCCGGTGCTGCTGACGATCTCGGCCGACTGGGTCACGGCGACGCACACGGTGGGCCTGGGCTGGTTGGGCAGCGTCTGGAAACGCAGGTCCAGCTCGGTCATCAGCCTCATCCACGCCAGCTCCTGGTCGGCGAAGCGGGCGTGGGCCAGCTGCATCTCGCTCACGTCGTTACCCCAGGAGTGGACCTCATGGAGGCTGAAGATGACCTGGTCGCGTGCCATGCCGGCCTGCGCCATGTACCGCAGGTACTCCTCGACGTAGGGCGCGTTGTCGCGGCTGACGTTGGTGCGCAGCCCGATGGTCAGGCCAGCCAGGTCCGGTTCGGACAGCGCCTGCTGGATGACGCGCACGATGTGCTTGAAGGAGCCCTTGCCGTTCTTCAGCGGCCGGTGGACGTCGTGGATGTGCTGGGGCCCGTCGAGGGTGATCTCCGCGTGGACGACCCGGCACTCGTGGTGCAGGACCTTCAGACGCTCCAGGGTGAGCAGGGAGCCGTTGGTGATGATGCGGGCGCTGTAGCCGACGCCGTGCTCGTCGGCGGCGGCGATGAGCGGGCGGGAGAGCTCGCGGATGACGGGGTAGCCCGCCATCGGCTCGCCGCCGAACCAGCCGACCTTGACGGCCTTGGTGCCGGGGCGGGAGATGCCGTTGGTGACCCGCCGCACCACGGCGTCGCGGTGGTTGGCCTCCAGTCGCTTCTTCTCGTGCGACTGCCCGCAGTAGGTGCACCCCATGTTGCAGTAGGAGCTGGGGAGCAGGGAGTAGGTCAGGGTCGATCGGTCGGCGGCCGCGGCCCTGCTCTCGGCCAGCAGGTCGGCGAGCTCGTCGCTCCCGGCCTCGACGAGGACCTGGGCCTGCGTCAGGGCCTGGCGCACCTCGTCGTCCAGAGCATCGATCCGGCCGCCGCGCAGCAGGCCTGCGACCTCCTCGGTGAGCGGGAGGATCTGGCCGCTGCGGGTTGCGTAGAGCAGCTGCACGACGTCGCCGTCCGCGTCGCGGTAGGCGCGGTCACCGAAGGCGACATACCGGCTGACCTTCTGACTCATCGAGTCCTCTTCTCGTTCACGTCCGTGAGGGGGGCTGCAGCCGATGCCGGCCACAGCCCCCTCAATGAGCGGTTCCGCCGGCTGCGTCAGCCGCAGATGCCGTTGCCCAGGCCCGAGACGGTGGTGTCGTGCTCGGTCTTGGTGGTGTTGAGCGCCTGCTTCATGGCATGGCCCCTTTCGGATGGGATCGCAGCGGCGCGGTTGCGCCGTTGGAACAACCCTGGAGGGTGGGCGTCTCCACGGCGTCTCACGACCGTCTCCACACCAACGAACCGGTTGTGTCAGTGGGTCAGGCGAACATCTCGGATGACCATGTACAAACAGGGCGGTCAGCAAGGGAATTTGCGCAAAGCTGCTTGCGTAAAGCCGGTCGCACTGTGCAACGTAGGGGGCACACCTTGCATCGTCGTAGGGGGACCGACATGCACAACGGAGGTCAAACAGTGCAAAACACGCTCACACTCCTACCGGAGTTCGGCTGTCGCGGCGTCTCGGGGGAGCGCTGCATCGCAACCTCGGGCCAAAGACTCATCACCGCGGTCGCCACGGCAGCACGACCGGTACCGCGCGAGGTCCTCGCGGCCCGCCTGTGGCCCGACCTACCTACCGAACGTGCCGGTGCCCGCCTACGCCAGGGCCTGTGGCGCGTCAACCGCAGCACCGACGAACTCCTGCTCCGAGCGACCGCTGGCTTCGTGACTCTCTCCCCCACCGTCGAGGTCGACTACCTGAGCGCACGCCGCCTCCACGACAACCGCCCCTGGCGCTCCGCCACCACGACCGCATTGCGCAACACCGCTGTGCAGTGGGCCGCCGCCTTCGCCCAGCCCCTGCTCCCGGCCTGGGACGAGGAATGGCTCGCACCGATCCGGGAACACTGGACAAACTGCCGCGTCCGCGCACTCGAAGACCTCTCCGCCGCGTGCCTCGAAGCCGGCGAGCTGGACCTGGCCGTCGAGATTGCAGACATCGCGGCCGCCGCCGACCCCTGGCGCGAAGCCCCCCGCCGCCTCGCCCTCGAAGCCATGCTCCGCTGCGGCGAGATCGCCACCGCCCACCTCCGCTACGAACGCTTCGAGCAACTCCTCGACGACGAACTCGGCATCCGGCCCAGCCCCGCCATGGCCGCTCTGCTGCGTGCCCGCCCCGCAGCCCTGTCGACTGCAGCCTGACAGGCGCCCCGCCCCGCGCCACCCGGTGACCACCACGTCCGCGCAGCCCCGGCGCCGAAGAACCGACGTTGGATCCCACCGTCCCAAGAACTGAAAAGGACCCACCCGTGAAGACCGCTCTCCGGACAACCGTCTCCACCGCGAAGGCCGACACCACCAGGACCGACACCACCGTCTCGAACCTCGCCTGCGGCTGAGACGAATCCTTCTGGGGGCCTGCCACTAGCGGCAGGCCCCCAGAAATGTGAATTGCCCTGGTGGAAGAAGACAGGTCTTCTTCCACCAGGGCAATTCACATACACGATGTCAATCGGCCATTGGATTAGGCCGGGCCTGCGCGTGGCTGCGGCTCAAAGCCACCGCAGCCACGCGACCAGTCGACCACAAACACCTGTTGGACGACTCAAGGGCGACGGCTACGAACTGGAGCAGCGCAGCCGCAACACCGAACTACGACACGTCAGAAGCAGATGCCGTTGCCCAGGCCGGAAACGGTGGTGTCGTGGTCGGTCTTCGTGGTGTTCAGCGCCTTCTTCATGGCGTTCCCCTTTCACGGGATTCGATCGGGGCGGAGCAGACGCGACCGCCGGGAAACAGATTGCCCCTCCGCCATCTCCGCTCCATCTCCTCACCGTCTCCTGTCCGTCTCCCAGATCCGAATCCGGCCCAGAGGAAAGCCCGTTCAACAGAAGCCCCGGTTTCCGTCCGTAGGACCAGGACCCCGATTCCTGAGCGCCGCAGAGGTGCCACCCGGGTCGATCTGGGAGGGCAGACAATATCGAAGTCGGTCATCGCAGGCCGCTGATGTCGGCGACCGGACCGCCCACGGCAGCCCCCGCCGTCGGCGTGCTACTCGTGCAGAGCACTGGCGAGGACTCCGTTTCTGGACGCGCGGTAGCACCGACGTCAACCGCCGGGCGGCGCATGGAACCGCCTCGGTCGCAGTAGGCGATCGGCCGAGATGCCCGCAGACAGAACTCCACCGGATGCTCACGCTGGCTGGCCGCTGAGGTAGCTACGTAGGTGGTGGTAGAGCGCTGGGCCGAAGATCCGTTGGGTCATGGACGGGCCGAGTTCTCGCTCGATGATCTCGAACTGGGCGGTGCCGCGGTGTTGCTTCCAGTCGTACCAAACCGTCTTGCGCAGCAGCCGGAGCTCATCGTCGGTGACCTCCTCGTTCAGCGGCCCGTCGATCGGGTCAGCGCGCTCGGCGGCTCGTAGCTCGGTGAGGACCCTGGTGAACGCCTCGTTCGGACGCACTGCAGCTTCTGACTGGGCCACTGCTTCGAGGTCGTGGGCAGCCTGATCCGCTTCCTGGCGGAGGGAGTGGGCGATGAGGGCGTGTGGTCGTTCGGGGCGCCAGAGGAGGCCGGCGTTGCCGTAGTGGGCTGCGATCTCGGCGAGCCAGGTCATGGTCTGCTGCTCGGTCCAGCCGCGGGTCGCGAGGTCGTTCAGGACCCAGCGCAGTTGGTCGTGGGAGGCGCGGCGGACCCAGGGCACGCGTTGGTAGGCGGTGCGGGCGAGCTGGTCTGCGGCCGACAGCATCGCCGCGGTGACGACCTGGTCCAGCACTGTGCGTCGCTTCGGTCGCTGCTGGTTTCCGGTGCTGGGCTTCGAGTCACGGGCCCTGCCCGTAGTCTTTTGATCACCCACGGAGGAAGAGCCCACGCAGTGGGTGGTACCACCCTCCATTGGGGTGCAACGCGGGGAGTTGGCGGCCCGTCCGGTGCGGGTGCGGTGACGGGGACGACGGGTGCGCCGCCGGGTGCCTGTGGCCTTCTTGCCGAGGGCCGCGATCAGGCGCCGGCCCTCGTCCGAGATGCCGGTCATGCGGCGCTCCAGGCCCTCGCCCGCGGTGCGGATCCCGAGGGCCTGGTCGTAGGAGCGGGGGATGAGGCGCTCGTACTCCGAGGCAAGGCAGGTGACCCGCTGCTGACCCGGCATCATCGGCAGTCGGGTGCCGATCGAGCGCCAGGCGAGCAGGCCGGTCGAGCGCAGGATCTCCAGGTGGTACTGCACGGTCCGCCGGCTGCAGCCGAGCTTGCGCATCAGGAAGCTGATGCTCGGTCGGCACGGGGTCAGCTCCGCGAGCACTTCGACCAGGCTCAGCGTGGTCTCGCCGAACCGCGGACCGTGGGTCGGGGCGTGGAGGCCGGCGCCGTGGACCCAGTGCGCGGCCTGTCGCCAGCTGTAGCCGTCCCGTGCGGCGCGGCCGGAGGTACCCGACGCCAGGTGGTGCTCCGGCGGCGCCCACACCGATCCCCCCGGTGCGGCGGATCGCTGGGCAGGAACGGTCGGGGGTGGATCCGACGAGGCGTCAGCCGTCCGTTCGGCGTCACCCGGAAGAGTGATTTGCGTCACACTGATGTGACGGCGCGTCGGCTCGCCCTCGCTTCCAGCGGTTGCGCGAGACCCTTGGCAGGGCAGGCAGGAGGCGGACTCCGCGCACACGGAACGATCAGCGGGTGGGCCAGGTGGGCCAGGCTGCGCGACGTCGGCGACGACGCCGCGGACCTGCGGACACTGGCAGCCCGCACAGCGGTGCTGCAAAATGGCAGCAGCCTCCTTCTATGAAGGTATGCGAAAGCGCCCTATCGGGGCGTGTGTGGTTCGGCGAGAACCTGAAATTGCCGGATCCCGGTTGGCGCCGGAGATCTGGCCCCCGTTCGTCGAGTTGGCGCTCAGGCGAACGGTGAAGTCGGGGCCGCTAGGCCTGGTGATTGGCGTCACCAGCAGCGGTCGGCGGCGGCGTTGCGCCGCCCAGCGACGGCTACGTCATCTCGACCCCCTCCGGGGGCGAGGTGTATCTGCATGCAGACACGACGGCACCCCGCCGGAGCGACTCGCGATCGGTCGCGTCAACGGCGGGGTGCCGTGCGTGTGTCGTGGTGAGGGTACGGGTACCCTGAATCACGTCGTCACCTCTTGGGTTAGGTACGACCACGGGTTGGGCCCCTTGCAGGGGGCGCCGGCCCACTTCGACGCCGTCCGGACTTGCCTAAGGTCCGGGCGGCGAACTTCGTTGTGGACCATGGACGGGGTCAGCGTACCTCTTCGAAGCACGCTGCACCCAAATCCCCACTGTCCGTGTCGATCTGGCGGCGCGAAGGCCTGAGAGTGCGCCAGGCAGCCGTGACTCACGCTGAGTCCCGCAGCAGGTCCAGGGCTTCCAGCGGCGACAAACTGGCGTCGTCCTTCGCCGGGGCGCAGCGACGGAGCGTGTCCGCGACCGCGCGCAGCACGTCGTCGGGCAGGCCGGCTGCCCGCACCGTGTCGGCGGCTTCCTCGAGTTCGGAGGCCCAGCGCCAGGCGCGACCGCCGTGTCGTCCAGACCCTGCCCCGCGGCGCGGCAGCCGGGCGGGGCGCCGTTCTGGTACTACTGGCGCCCCCTGCTGTGAGACGGGAACGGCCTGCGCGTCTTGCAGCCCCCAGAGCGGGAACCGCAAGACGCGCAGACTGTCGTGCTGACGGGAGGTCGGGTCAGGAGGTCAGGTTGCCGCCCCAGTCCTGGGTCTGCCAGTTGCCGCCACCCAGGCTCGGGTTCCAGAACCAGTGCATCAGCGTCCCCGCCGACGTCCGACCGAAGATGTCGGTCTGGCCACCGTTGTTGTTGGAGAAGTAGCCCGTTGGGTTGCCGGCGAGGTTGCCGCCCCAGTCCTGGGTCTGCCAGTTACCACCGCCCAGGCTCGGGTTCCAGAACCAGTGCATCAGCGTGCCAGCCGACGTCCGACCGAAGACGTCGGTCTGGCCACCGTTGACACTGGAGAAGAAGGCCGTCGGCGTCCCCGTCAGGCTGCCGCCCCAGTCCTGCGTCTGCCAGTTACCGCCGCCCAGGCCGGGGTACCAGAACCAGTGCATCAACGTCCCAGCCGACGTCCGGCCGAACACATCTGTCTGACCACCGTTGGTGTTCGACGCGAACCCCGTCGGATCCCCTGCGAGGTTGCCGCCCCAGTCCTGGGTCTGCCAGTTGCCGCCACCCAGGCTCGGGTTCCAGAACCAGTGCATCAACGTCCCCGCCGACGTCCGACCGAACACATCCGTCTGACCACTGTTGGCACTGGAGTAGAAGGCCGTCGGAGTCCCCGTCAGGTTGCCGCCCCAGTCCTGGGTCTGCCAGTTGCCGCCACCCAGGCTCGGGTTCCAGAACCAGTGCATCAGTGTCCCAGTCGAGGTCCGACCGAAGACGTCGGTCTGGCCACCGTTGTTGTTGGAGAAGTAGCCCGTCGGATCCCCTGCGAGGTTGCCGCCCCAGTCCTGGGTCTGCCAGTTGCCA
>NZ_JBNQTI010000063.1:0-20731 GCF_050325825.1 Kitasatospora sp. LaBMicrA B282 | reverse complement strand
CGAAGACGTCGGTCTGGCCACCGTTGTTGTTGGAGAAGTAGCCCGTCGGATCCCCTGCGAGGTCGCCGCCCCAGTCCTGGGTCTGCCAGTTGCCACCGCCCAGGCTCGGGTTCCAGAACCAGTGCTCGAGATGCCCCAGGGAGTTCCGGCCGAAGTAGTCGGACTGCGCAGGAGCTGTCTCGGTCGCGGACGAACCCTCCCGCGGGGTGATGAAGGCGGTGACTCCGGCGGAGGAGGGCGAGGAGCCGCCGCTGTTGGAGGCCGTCGCCGTGATGACGTGGGTTCCGCCCGAGACGAACGTCGTGTCCCAGGAGTAGGCGAAGCCCGGCGCCGCGGTGGAGGTTCCGATCGGCGTCCCGTCCATCGAGTACGTGACCGAGGTCGCGGTCCCGCCGAGGACCGATGCGGTCAGCGGGACGTTCCCGTTCAGCGTGCCGGCCGGGACGGTCACGGTCGGTGCGGCGGGTGCGTTGTTGACCGTGAAGGTGACCGGTCCGTAGCTGTGGGGCTGGCCGTCGATCTCGTTGGCGGTGGGGGTGACGGTGTACGTTCCGTTGGCCAGGCCGGTGGAGTTCCAGGCGTAGGAGTAGCCGGTCAGGTTGGGGCTGACGGGGCCGCCGCCGGCGCGGAAGGTCTGGTCGTATCCCGGGCCGGTGACGTGGTAGTCCAGGGTGTTGATGTAGCCGTTGGCGGTGACGGTGGAGGTCAGGTTGATCGTGCCTGACGTTCCGTTCACGTTGGCGGTGACGTTGAAGCCGGCCGGGACGGCCGGGCCGCTGGTGGCTCCGGAGGCGACGTAGCCGAGGACCCACATCTCGGCGCTCGTGCCGGTGAAGAGGTGGTTGTTCGGGTTCCAGGCGGCGCCGTTGCCCTCGTCGGTCTGGACGCTGCTGGTCGACCACCAGGGGCTTCCGCCGCCGCCTTCATCGCCGCCGATGTCGGAGAGCAGGCCGTTGCTGTAGTTGGTGACGATGGCGATGTGCGAGCCCTGGGTGGGGTACTGGTTGTCGCCGAAGATGACGGCGTCGCCGGGCTGCGGGGTGTAGCCGCTGCCGAGGGGGTGGTAGGCGGAGGTGCTCAGCCAGCTGGGGACGGAGGCCGGGTTGGACGCCGGGACCGACAGACCGGCTTGCTGCCACACCCAGGAGACGAAGTCTCCGCACCAGAACTCGCCGGTCCCGCCGTTGGCGGAGCAGCTGCTGCCGAAGCCGGTACCGCCGGCGCTGTTGGTGTCGCAGTAGTGCTTGCCGAGGTTGGCGTTGGCGATGCCCACGAGCTGGCTGCCGGTGGCGGCGGACGCGGGGCCGGTGCCGGTGGCGACCAGGCCGGCGGCGGCACTGATCGTGGCGACCGTGAGGCCGGCGAGGCCGCGAAGCTTGCGGCGCTTACCGAGGACGGACATGGGGGTCCCCCGTTTTGGTGTCGATCGGGAAGTCGTTGAGGTGGCTGACGGTGCAGTGGCAGCCCGGTGGGGCCGCGGGCGTCAGGAGGTCTCGGTCTGGGCGAGGGTGCCGTTGAGGGTCAGCCAGCCGGACCAGGGGCCGGCGGCGGGCTTGGTCTGGTAGTTCTGGTAGAGCCAGCCCGTGGTGCCCGTCGCGGCGACGAGCATCTTGCCCTGGGAGTCCAGGGCCAGCGCCGGGTCCGTGGTGAAGTAGCCGCCCAGGGAGTTCCAGCCGGACCAGGCACCGGCCGGGGTCAGCTGGTAGTCCTGCCAGATGCCGCCGTCCTTGCCCCGGGCGACGGCGATCAGCTTGCCGGCCGAGTCCCGGGCCAGCGCCGGGTCACCGGCGATCGAGCCGCCCATCGAGGCCAGGCCGGACCAGCCGCCGGAGGGGGTGAGCTGGTAGTCCTGCCACACGGCGCCGGAGGTGTCGCGGACGAAGATGACGAGCTTTCCGACGGAGTCCTTGGCGATGGCGGGCCGGCCGGTGAGGTTGGTGCCGCCCAGGATGAGCCAGCCGGACCACGGGCCGGCGCCGGGCTTGGTCTGGTAGTTCTGGTAGACCAGACCGGTGGTGCCGGTGGCGGTGATCAGCAGCTTGCCCTGGGAGTCGGTGGTCATCGCCGGGTCGGTGGTGAAGTAGCCGCCCAGGGAGGACCAGCCGGACCACGGGCCGGCGGCGGGGTTGGTCTGGTAGTCCTGCCAGATGCCGCCGTCCTTGCCGCGAGCGACGATCACGAGCTTGCCGTTCGCGTCCAGGCTCATGGCCGGGTCGCCGGCGATCGAGCCCCCCAGGGAGGACCAGCCGGACCAGGCGCCGGCGGGGGTCAACTGGTAGTCCTGCCAGATCGCGCCGTCCTTGCCCCGGGCGACGGCCACCAGCTTGCCCTGCGAGTCCTTGGCGAGTGCGGGCTTTCCGGCCAGGTTGTCGGCGCCCAGGCTGTTGCCCCAGCCGGACCAGGCGCCGGAGGGGGTGAGCTGGTAGTCCTGCTGCAGCGAGCCGTCGGTGCCCAGGCCGACCGCGACGAGCTTGCCCTGCGAGTCCTGGGACAGTGCGGGGGCGGTCGGCGCGGACGGGGTCGGAGCGGGGGTGGGGGTGGGGCTGGGAGCGGCGAGGTTGTCGTACTGGAGGGCTTCGAAGTTGCTGATCGCGAAGCCTTCGAGGGTGCTGGAGTAGATGCTGTCGGTGCTCTGGTTGGTGGGCTGGCCCTCGGTGTGTTCGGCGTCGTAGGCGAAGTCGCCGGAGGAGTCGGTCCAGTGGTCGAAGAGGACGACGTGGTCGGCCGTGTAGTCGAGGGCGTCACCGGGGTTGATGTTGGTGTCGCCGGAGATGTTGGAGGCGGTGACGGTGGCGACCTGCGGGAGGGTGGAGGTGACCATCGAGTTGGGAAGGCCCCAGGCCATGGAGACGAAACCGGAGCAGTCGGTGCGGTAGGGGCCGCCGGTCGCCGCGTCCTGCCAGCCCTGGTTCTGGCTGTAGGAGATGCCCTGACCCACCCAGTCCTGCGCCCGGGCGATGATCTGGTCCCGGGTGATCCCCGATCCGGGGCCGCCGGAGGGGCCGATCGAACCCGTGCCGTTCGAGGTGTCGAAACCGGACGTCACGGTGTCGGCGTGGGCGATCCCGCCGGTCAGACCGGCGCCCAGGACAGCGGCGAGCAGCAGGGCCGGGATGCGGCGGGCGGTGCGGCGGAGCGGGGACATGCGGGTCTCCTGAAGGGATGTCGTGGGGGGCCAGGGCGGGCTGCGGGTCCGTCAGCTGTGCTGGGCGGTGAAGGTGATTCCGCTGGGCAGGGCGTTGACCGTGTGCCAGCCCGACCAGGGGGCGCCGCCCGGAACCGTCTGGTAGTCCTCGTACACGTTCCCGTTGGACCCGATCACGTAGAGGGCGCTGTGACCGTGGGCGTCCACGGTGCCGGCCACCTCGCCGGTGAACGAGACGCCGGACGGCAGGGCGTTGACCGTGTGCCAGCCCGACCAGGGGCCACCGCCCTGGACCGTCTGGTAGTTCTCGTACACGTTCCCGTCCGAGCCGCGCACGTACAGCACGGCCTTCTTGCCGGCATCCAGGAACAGGTCCGGTCCACCGCCGAAGGTGATCCCGCCCGGCAGAGCGTCGAGCACGTGCCAACCCGACCAGGGGGCACCGCCCGGCACCGTCTGGTAGTTCTCGTACACGTTCCCGTTCGAACCCGTGACGTACAGGATCGTCTTGCCGTTCGCGTCCGTCCCGCCCGCGATCCGCGAGGTGAACGTCACGCCGGACGGCAGGCCCGTCAGCGCGTGCCAGCCCGACCAGGGCCCTCCGCCGGGGACCGTCTGGTAGTTCTCGTACACGTTCCCGTTGGAACCGACCGCGTAGAGCACCGTCTTGTTGTTCACGTCGCGGAACGCCACCGGACCGGCCGCGAGCGCCACGCCCGCGGACCCCGTCGTCTCGTGCCAGCCCGACCAGGGGGCGCCGCCCGGGACCGTCTGGTAGTTCTCGTACACGTTCCCGTTCGAGCCCGTCGCGTACAGGGCCAGTCGCCCGCCCGCGTCCAGCGTCCCCGCCACCGCGCCACTGAACCGGACACCGCTGGGCAGGCCGGACAGGGCGTGCCAGCCGGACCACGGACCCGCGCCGGGAGCGGTCTGGTAGTTCTCGTAGACGTTGCCGTCCGACGCGGGCGCGTACAGCGCCGCCTTGCCGCTCACGTCCAGCAGCCCCTGCGGCGCGGCCGTGAAGGTGACCCCCGACGGGAGCGGGCTCTGGGCGCCCCAGCCCGACCAGGGGGAGCCACCCGGCACGGTCTGGTAGTCCTGGAAGGCGTTGCCGTTCGAGCCCAGCTGGAACTGCAGCGTCTTGCCGTTCTGGTCGAGGAACGTCTGGCCGGCGCTTCCCCGTCCGAACACCTCCACCGACACGCTGCTCGAGGCCACCGCGCTGCCGGAGCCGTTCGAGGCCGTCGTCGTCGCCGTCACCGTGTGCCGTCCCGGCGACACCGACCCCGGGTTCCACCCGACCGACGGGTTCGAGCCGCCCTGCGCGGCGCCGACGTTCACCCCGTCCACCGAGAACTGCGTGCTCAGCGCCGCACCGCCCGTGCTGTCCGACGCCGAGGCCGACAGGGTCGTGCTCCCGGTCACCGCGGCACCGTTGCCCGGACCCGTCACGCTCACCGACGGCGTGGCCGGGGCGGGGATCGAGGCGGTCAGGTTGTTGTACTGGAGGGCTTCGAAGTTGCTGATCGCGAAGCCTTCGAGGGTGCTGGAGTAGATGCTGTCGGTGCTCTGGTTGGTGGGCTGGCCCTCGGTGTGCTCGGCGTCGTAGGCGAAGTCGCCGGAGGAGTCGGTCCAGTGGTCGAACAGGACGACGTGGTCGGCCGTGTAGTCGAGGGCGTCACCGGGGTTGATGTTGGTGTCGCCGGAGATGTTGGAGGCGGTGACGGTGGCGACCTGCGGGAGGGTGGAGGTGACCATCGAGCTGGGCAGGCCCCAGGCCATCGAGACGAAGCCGGAGCAGTCGGTGCGGTAGGGGCCGCCGGTCGCCGCGTCCTGCCAGCCCTGGTTCTGGCTGTAGGAGATGCCCTGACCCACCCAATCCTGCGCACGGGCGATGATCTGGTCCCGGGTGATCCCCGATCCGGGGCCGCCGGAGGGGCCGATCGAACCCGTGCCACTCGAGGTGTCGAAACCCGAGGTCACGGTATCGGCGTGGGCGATCCCACCGGTCAGACCGGCGCCCAGGACAGCGGCGAGCAGCAGAGCCGGGATGCGACGGGCGGTGCGGTTGGCGGCCATGGTGGTGGGGTGCCTTTCTCGGGTTCGTGGTGGGTGGTGGGTGGGGCTCAGGCTCAGTGCGCGGTCAGCTCGGCGGCGAGCTGGGTGAGGGTCTGCGGGTCGGCGGCGGTGTCGTAGGGCGTGGCGTTGCCGGGCAGTTCGGTGAACTGCAGGACGACGAGCGTGTTGCCGCCGACGGCGAGGTAGAGGTGGTTGGTCTGCGGGCCCTGGGCGGAGAGGCCCCTCACGCCGGTCCAGGTGCGCTGCCAGGCGGTGGCGCCGGGCCGGGTCGAGGTCTGGGTGACGGTGGCGTCGGGGGTGGTGCGGTTCGCGGTCTGCAGGGCCCGGGTGGTCGCCTGACAGGTACTCATGCCGGTCACCGCGCCCTGGTAGGCGGCCTGGGCCGCGGCCGGGTCGGCGAAGGTGAAGGTGTCCTGGACGGCGGGGTTGTTGCCGCCGGTGCCGCCGGCGTAGGCCTGCTGGCTCCAGGCGGTGGCGCCGTGGACCTTCGCGCACTCGTTCTCGGTGATGTCGTGGCCGGCGACCGGGCGGGTGGCGGGGTGGCCGGTGGGCGTCCACTGTTCGGCGGCGGGGGCGGGGAGTTGGGCGGCGGGGAGGGGGAAGGGGTGGGGCGGGGCGGTTGGTGAGGGGGTCGGTGAGGGGGGCTGCGAAGCGGTCGGCGAGGGGGTGGTGGATCGGGCGGGGGTGGGGGTGGCAGGTGCCGGCTGCGTGGGCGCCGGGGGCTGCGTGGGTGGGGCGGTCTGTGTTGGGAAGGTCGAGGGCGGGGCCATCGCGACCAGGTGTCCCGGCGTTGCCGTGCGGGCGGCGGCCGGGGCCGTGGGGGCCAGCGTGAACGCGGTCAGGCCCACGGCCGCGACCGCCGTGACGGCCGCCGCCGACCAGACCACGCGCCGGGCCGGCCGGGGCGTGGGCTTCTTGGGCAGCTGGTTCATCGGTGGTCTTCCCCTCTGGTGCGCATGGGTCGCCGGCATGACGGCGGGTCGGATTCGTGGCGTGGGCGTCCGCGGGCGGGCATGCGGGAGCGGATCGGCTGGGACGGGGACGGGCATCGGCGACGGCGCGGCGGTCAGTGGCGCGGGCGGTCAGCGGCGCGGGTAGAGATGGTCACGCGCCGAGTGCCGGTGTCGGTCAGCGGGTGGTGCGCTTCGTCGGTTCGGTGAGGCGGTCGTGCGGCAGGTAGCGCCGGCCCAGGACGGGTGAGGCCTGCTGGCTGCGGGCGAGCAGCTCGTCGACGCGGTGCAGGGCGGTGGCGGTCGGCGTGCCGGGGGTGTCCTCGGTGTGGGTGAGGAGGTAGAGGAGCAGGTCGATCCGCTCGGCTTCGGAGCGCCCGGAGGCGTGTTGGAGGCCGTCGTCGGAGGTGCTGTGCGCCCACAGGGCGCCGATGACCTCGGCCACCTCGCCGGGCGGGACCGGCTCGTCCGGCCGCCTGCGGAACAGGCTGACGTAGACGATGTCCATGCCCGCGGTCAGCTCCCCCACTGCAGGTCGGCCGGGGTCACGATGGCGTCGCCGGTGGCGGTGGTGATGGAGGCAGCGGTGGGAGCAGTCTGGGCGGCGGCAGTCGTGGCGGCGGTGGCGGGTGCGGTGAACGCCGGGAGGAGGGCGAGGGGACCCAGTGCGAGGGCGGCGACCGCGGCGGCCTGGGCGATGCGGGTGCGGATCATGGCGTTGGGTCCTCTGCTGACGTGGTGACGGGTGGGTGGTCCGTGGCCGTCGGCGCCCCGCGGTTGGCGTCTGGTCCGGCCTGCCGTCAGTTCGTTTCCCTGCCGGCGAGCACTAGCTTCGCCGCTGGGCGGGGCCGTCGGAAGGCTTCGCCGCTGTCCCCAATCGGACAGTCCGACTCCAGACATGCCGCATGTACATGACAAAAGGATGGATGTCGGCTTCACCGGCGCGGACGGGCGCGGAATGGTTGATCGATGGCGGTAAGCGACAACCGGGAAAGGCCGAGACGTACACCCTGACCTGCGACAAAGGCCGCGAATCGAGTCTTGTACGAGTTGTGTGCCTGCTGCGACGATACAGCGGGCACCGCCACCACCGAGCGTGGCGAGACCATCACGGGGGAAGCGACACCATGCTGGAAACACTGGGCCTCACCACGTCCGCAGTCGCCGTCTACCAGGCGATGCTGGACCATCCCGGGTACGACATCGAACGCCTCGCCACGCACTGCGGGCTGACCGCGGCCCAGGTCCACGACGGTCTCGAGGAACTCAGCAGGCTGACCCTCGTGCGCGCCTCCAACGACCACCCCGGGCTGATGCGCGCCGTCAGCCCGGAAGTCGGCCTCGCCGACATCCTGGCCCGCCAGGAGGCCGACCTGGCCGCTCGTCAGGCCCAGCTCGCCGCCTCCCGAGCCGCCGTGACCAGGATGGTCGCCGAGCGGGCCGACCACCGCGCCACCCACGGCGAGCGGCTGCTCGGCATGGACGCCATCCAGAGCCGGCTCGAACGGATGGGGCACGACGCGCGCACCGAGATCCTTGGTGTCCACCCCGGCGCCCGCCAGCGCCCCGAGGACCTCGCCGCCGCCCGCACCGCCGACCTGCCCGCCCTGCAGCGCGGCGTCACGATCAGAACCATCCTGCAGGACGCCACCCGCAACGACCCGCACACCACCGACCACGCCAACTGGCTGCTCGGCCACGGCGGCGAAGTGCGCACCGCACCCGTGCTACCCCAACGGCTCGTCATCGTCGACCGGGGGCAGGCGCTGGTCCCGATCGACCCCGCCGAGGGGCGCAAGGGCGCGCTGTTCGTCACCGAGCCCGGCATCCTGAATGCTCTGCTCGACCTCTTCCACCAGGCCTGGGACACCGCTGTGCCGCTCGGCGCGACCCGCCCCGACGACCCCGACACCGGGCTCAGCGACACCGAGCGCGAACTCCTCCGCCTGCTCGGCACCGGGCTCACCGACGATGCCGCGGGGCAACGGCTCGGCATCTCCAGCCGCACCGTGGGGCGCCACATGGCCTCCATCATGGAACGCCTCCAGGCGACCAGCCGCTTCGAGGCCGGGATCAAGGCCGCTCAGCGGGGGTGGCTCTGACGCGGCACGGGCCGACGGCTGCGGGGAGCTGAGTGTTTCCGGGAGGGTGGACCCAGGAGGTGGGTGGTGCGGCGGCCCCGCGTGGGCAGTCGGGTGGGGGCGAGGATCGGAGCGTGCGGCGGCCGTCGGACAGGCTGGTACACCGCTGGTGTACCAGCGGTGTACGCTCGTGGTATGGCTGATGCGACGATCAAGGTCTCCCCTGAGACGCGTGACCGGCTGGCCGCTCTGGCGGCCGCCCGCGGCACCACGATCGGCGCCCAGGTGGCCCTGCTGGTGGAGCAGCAGCCCACCGCAGAGCAGATCGCCGAGCGGGTCGCCGAGGGCCGCCGGCTGCTGCGGGAGCACTTCGGCATGACTCTCGCCGACGAGGACCTGGACCAGGGCCCGGACCTGCTGCAGCGGGTCTACGACATCGCCGCCACCGACGCGCGCGCCAAGCTCGCGCCGAGGCGCAGCGCGTGATCATTCTGGATTCCAGCGCCCTGTCCGCGCTGGCCGCGGGCCACCAGCGTCTGCATCGGATCGTGGACGCTGCGCTGCACAGTCCGTTCCAGCATCTGCTGGTTCCGGTGCTGTGCCTGGTCGAGGCCGAGGTCAAGGACGAGGGCGCGGCGCACGCGGTCCTGGCGCTGCCGGCGCTCGAGTTCGAGCCGCTGGACGCGAGCACCGCGGTGGTGGTGGCGACCATGGTCCGCGACGGGTACGGCGGCCAGGAGCTCGCTCACGCCATCGCCGCGAGCCTGCCCACTCCGGCGCGGCCGCTGCAGCATCTGATCCTGACGGCTCGTCCGGAGCTGTACCCGCCCGGGATCGCCACCGTCGACATCGACGACCCTCGCCTGGAGCCGTAGGCGCCGGAGACGGTGGGCGTGAGGGGACGAGCTGGGCCCTGGGGAGGGCAGGTCTCGGCGGGCGTGGTCGGATCCGGGCCCAGGACGGTAGCGAGTGGGTGAGGCAGCCGAAGCGCACGTGGTCCGGGGCGCAGTGCGGCTGCGCCGGCATCGGTGGGAGGGGCAGGCGGGCAGCCGCCGGAGGACCTGGCGAGGGCTCAGGGAGCGGGGAGTGCCGGGTCGGCCGGCGGGTCGCGGTGGGTGAGGGCCAAAGCGATGAGGTGGGCGCGGGTGGTGGCGGCGGCCTTGGTGCGCATGTTGCGGATGTGGGTCTCCACGGTGTGGGGGCTCAGGGCGAGGCGGTGGGCGATGGTGCGGGAGGTCAGGCCGTCGGCCAGGTGGGCGAGGATCTGGCGCTCGCGGTCGCTGAAGTCGGTGTTCAGTTCAGCCACCCCATGAGCTGTCGCAGGTGCCGTCGATGCCCTTGGGGGCGCCGCCGCCGCTGCACAGGCCGTTGGAGGGCGGGGCCAGGTCGTTGAACGGCGGGGCGACGACGGTGATCGGGGGCAGGTGGAGGACGGGGCCGGTCGGGGCGGTGGCGGCGGAGGCTGCGGGCACGGCCAGGGCGAGCAGGGCCACGGCGCCGGTGGCGATGCTGAGCAGGCGCTTCATCAGGGGTTTCCGTTCGTTGTCGGATCGGGCAGCCGGCGGTCGCCGGCTGCCGTGATCAGTCTTCCGGCCGCCCGACCTGGGCTGAAGCCGCCGGCCAGCTCATCAAGTGGCCTGTCATCAAAGGGAAGCGGGGACAGAAAGGGATGGAGGGGGCAGAACGGGAGGAAAGGCGCGGGTCAGTTGCAGAAGATGGTGTGTCCCCCGGACGAGCACGTGATCGGCTTCTGGCGCTGGTGCTCGGTGTGGGTCTCCCACTCCAGGCGCGGGATGGCTTCGATGGCCGCCTGGATCGCCTCGACGAACGCGGTGAGGAAGTCGCGACCGGCCGCGTCCCGGGCCGCACGCAGCGCGTCGCTGACGGCGCCGCCGGAGGCGCTGTCGCTCTGGTAGATGGCGATGTCGCCCAGCGCGCTGGGCTCCACCCAGGCGCCGTTGTCGCCGTAGGTGCCCGAGGACCAGCAGGCGTGGCCGTCGGCGGCGTAGACGACGAAGTTGCCGTCCTGCTGCATCACGGCCCGCACGCCGCAGCCCACGGTGTTCGAGGCCCAGACGGCCGTCTCGCCCGTGTCCTGCTCGGTGTAGTAGTCGACGAGGTTGCCGTCGGCCTGCATCGTCAGCCGGGTGGACTGCAGACCCGAGGTGGACCGCAGGGTGTCCCCCGCGCACATGGTGTCGTCGTGCCAGATCCACGCGTCGGAGGACATCCGGGTCTGGCAGCCCGGCGAGTCGGCGTGCGCGGCCGGGACGGGCAGGGCGAGCGAGGCCAGGGCGACGGCACCGGCGGCGAGGCTGATCAGACGCTTCATCAGGGGTTTTCCGTTCGTGTCGGGGGTTTGCCGGGCGACTCCCGGCTGCGCTGATCAGTCTTCCGGCGGTCTACCCTGGCCTGAAGTTGCTGGGCGGCTCATCAAGTGGCCTGTCAGCAAGGAGAGCCGGGGGCGGACATGAACGAAAGCGGACAGACCGGTCGGGACTGGCCGGGCGAGCAGGCGCAGCAGGAGGCCGATCTGCGGGTCTACGCCTGGTTCGCCGCCCGGCGGCCGGCCGATCCGTACGACGCGGTGGCCGCCGCCCGCGACACCGCGCTGGACCCGTCGGCCCTGGCCGCCAGCGTGGAGCGGCTACGCCAGGCCGGTCTGCTGGCCCCCTCGCCCGCGCCCGCGGCCACGGCGCTCCCCGACGGCCTGCTGCACCCCAACGCTCCGCTGCACGCCGTCTCGCCGCAGGCCGCGCTGTCGCGCCGCACCGCTCCGCTGGAGGCCGAGATCCGCGAGCGCCGCCAGCGCGTGGACCACCTGCACCAGGCCTTCGACCGGTTCGCCCCGCTCTACCAGCCGCCCACGCCGACCAGCAGCGACTTCGAGGTGATCACCTCCCTCCCCGAGGTCCGCGCGCTGCTCAACCACCTCGCCGACCGCTGTACCAGCGACATGGTCACCTGCCAGCCCGGCGGCGGCGCCCGGGTGCCCGAGGCGATGGCCGAGGCGCTGGGCCGCGACCGCGACCTGCTGGAACGCGGTGTGCGCATCCGCACCCTGTACCACCACACCGCCCGCTTCAACGGCCCCAGCCAGGCCTACGTGGCCGCCGCCTCGCAGCTCGGCGCCGAGTACCGCACCGCGCACGAGCTCCCCCAGCGGCTGATCATCATGGACCGCACCACCGCCCTCATCCCCACCGAAGGCGACGCCGACGGCGCCGTGGTCATCCGCGAACCCTCGACCGTCGCCTACCTGCACACCGTCTTCGAGCTCGCCTGGAGCAACGCCAGCCCCTACCAGGACGCCACCGGCCGCGCCATGGAAGCCGTCGCCCGCGAGCTGCACCGCACCATCCTGCGGCTGCTCGCCGACGGCCTGAAGGACGAGGCCATCGCCCGCCGGCTCGGCATGTCGCTGCGCACCGCCCGCCGGCACATCGCCGACATCCTCGAGCAACTCGGTGTCGACAGCCGCTTCCAGGCCGGCGTCGCGGCCACCCGCGCCGGACTGCTCGACACCGCGACCGGGTGACCGGGCCAGGCCGGTGCCAGGTGCCGAGCCGGGCCAGTGCCAGGTCCCGCGCGAGGCCGGTACCAGGTCGCGGGTACCAGAAAACAGCGATACCGCCGGCTGCGGCGATGCGCCATGCTGAACCCGGTGGGCTGCCACGAGAGCTCGTGACCTGACGCCCCGACAGCCCGACCCGACCAGGGAGCGCGCCATGAACTGGGAACGCCTCGCCACCCACCCGCCGCTGGACGCCTACCTCCAGGAGGTGGCCCTCTTCCTCGAGGCCCACCTCGACCACTCCCCCGGCCTGCTCTGGCCCGAGCAGGAACCCGAGCTGCCCCGGACCCGGGACGGCGTGCCCGACGCCATCCTCGCGCTGCACGTCGTCGAGGGCCTGACCCAGGCGCTGGAGCGACCGGTCGAGGCGCTCGGCACCACCGTGCCCGCCGGTCCGGCCGCCACCCACCTGCTCGTGCTGCAGACCGCCGGCGCCGGCCAGTGGACGCTGTCCCCGGCGCGGACCGACGACGACCGGCCGCCGCTGACGATGCGACTGTTGGAGGGCGAGGCGCTTTACGTACCGCCCGGCTACACCGCGACCGCCACCCACACCGAGGCCGCGCGGCAGGTGGTCCTCGGGATCGGCGAGAGCACGCCGAAGGGCGCCCTGGCCGGGGCCGCCTGAACGCGGCTCCGGCTTCGGAGGCCGGGAGCTTCGGAGGCACCTACGTCGGCCCCGCAGTGGGCGGCCCCGCGGGCAGGAGCAGCCGAAGGCCCGAACCGCCGGGCGGTCCGGGCTCGGACGTTCGCCGCGCCCGCTCTCAGCCGGCCGTCGCCACCGGCCCCGGTGCGGACGGCAGCTCCCTGAGGCGGCTGACCGGGGAGAGCGCCAGGCCGACGATCACGGCGGCGGAGCCGGCGGCGACCACGGTCAGGGCGCCTCGGGCGCCGAGTTGACCGGTGAGCAGGCCGGCGCAGAGGCCGCCCAGGGCGCCGCCGCCGAACAGCAGGGTGCGAAAGGCCGCGGTCATCCGTCCCATCATCGACTGTGGCGTCACGGCCTGGCGGAGGCTGACGATGACGACCCCGGCCACCCCGAGGCCCAGGTACGTGGTGAAGAAGGAGAGGACGAACAGCCCGATCATCACCGGTCGCGGCCCGGTGGCGGCGGGCAGCAGGGACGGACCGAGCAGCAGGGCGGACTGGGCGACCACCACTTCCCGGCCGAGCCGCCCGCCGCCCACCTGCGCCTCGGCTTCGCCGCCGCGGCCGAACCCGCCGAACTGGCCGAGGCCCGGGCCGGTGGGCGACTGAAACCGCCGCCCGAGATGACCGGGAGCGCGGGCGCCGTACTGACCGGGCAGGGCATCACAGGTCGAGCATCAGCCGCAGGTAGGTGCGGATCTCCTCGCGTTCCTTGTCGGTGACGGTGCCCAGCGGGCGGCCGGTCAGGCGCTGTTCGGAGATGGTGCGGACGTCGTCGGTGCGGGCCCAGCTGGGACGGTTGAGGCCGGACTGGGCGGAGACGACGGGGACGTGGTGGGGCAGGCCACGGTCGGCGGTGGTGAGGGGGACCACGATGGCCATGGCGGTCGGGAAGGAGGCGAACAGGGGGCTGGAGACGACCACGACGGGACGCCGGCCGGCCTGCTCGGAGCCGATGACCGGGGAGAGGTCCGCCATCCAGACCTGCCAGGGGGCGCACCTGCGGCTCATGCCTCACCCCCCAGGCCGTCGCCGGCCGTGGCGTCCCACTCGGTCAGCTCGTCCTCGTAGTCGGCCCATGCCTTCGGGTCGGCCTGCAGGCGGGCGTAGGCGGCCAGGATCTGCGTCTTGCGGTGCTCGGTGAGCAGGTGCTGCAGAGCGGCGTTCAACGTGACCCCGCCGAGGTCGTCGGCCGCCAGGCGCGCGAGTTCGTCGCGCACCTCGGCCTGCACCTTTATCGTCGTCATCGTCATACCAGCCAGGCTACCACGACGTATACCGATTGGCATACCTAAGGGTATGGCCTGGTCATGGCAGGGCGGCGACCTTGCGGACGGCTGCGGCGATGGTCGGGAAGTCCTTCTTGAGGATCGCGCCGTGGTTGCTCGCGACCTTGGTGCTGGTGATCTTCGGGTTGCGGGCGGTCACTGTGGCGAGGCTGGTGCGGATCCGTTCCTGCTCGTCGCCGCGGCTGCCGAAGGAGGACCCCGAGGCGACCACGAACCGCACCGGGACGGTGATCCCGTCCAGCACCGGGCCCAGCTCGCGCTCGCGGGAGAGCCGGCCGAGCTCGATGTTGCTGTCGGCCTGCTGCGCGGCGGTCATCCGCGGGGCCAGGCCGGTCGGGCGCAGCAGCGGGGTGACCCAGCCCATTCGCCGGAACAGCGTGCGGATGCGCTGCTCCATCGCCGCGTCCAGCCAGTCGTAGGGGTAGGCGCCGTCGACCAGGACCGCGCCGAGGGTGCGGTCGGGGTTGCGGTGGGCCCAGTGCGCGGCGACGAGTGCTCCGTAGGACCAGCCCACCACCACGGCGCGGTGCACGCCCCGCGCGGCGAGGACGGCGTCGACGTCGCGGACGGCGGCCTCGAAGGAGTAGTCCGCGGAGCGCTTCGACTTCCGGCCGCGGGCCCGTTCGTCGTAGGTGAGGTGGCGCCAGCCGGGGCCCAGTTCGGTGATGACGTGGCGCCAGTAGCCCTGGGTGGCGAACTGGCCGTTGAGGTAGACCACCGGGATGCCGGGGCCGCCGGTGTCGGTGACGGCCAGGGCCGTGTCGTCGACCGGCACCAGGCCGGTCCAGGGGGTGCTGGTCGAGAGGGCGCTGGTCGAGGGCGTGGTGTTCGGTGCCATGGGGTCCCCCTGGTCGGGTGCGGTGTCGGGTAGGGCGTTGGGGTGCGGCGTCGGGGTGGACGAGGTCGGGCGGGTGGATCAGAGGCTGCGGGCGGTGATGTGGCCGTGGCCGGTGGTGGCGCGGATGTCGAGTTCCGCGGTGCCGTCGTTCTTGAGGGCGTTGCTGACCCGGCCGTGACCGGTGCCGGCGTCCAGCGAGGCCGAGACTCCGGCGGCCGCGCCGACCGAGATGTCGCCCATCTGGGTGCGGAGCACGACCGCACCGCGCGCGGCCTCGGCGACCTTGATGCTGCCCCGGGCGGTGCTGATCTGCGCGGGGCCGCCGAGCCGGCCGACCTCGACGTCGCCGTCGACCGCGGTGAGGCGGACGCCGGCGGCCTCGTCGATCTTGATCTGCCGGTACGCGCCCTCGAAGACGACCTCGCCGAGGCGGCCGACGCCGCGCAGCTCGCAGGCGGCGGTGTGGGCCTCGAGGTGCGAGCCGGTCGGCAGCTGGACGGTGACCTCCACCGCCCCGGTCGGACCGAAGTACTGGTTCTTCGGCTCGGCGGAGCGGATCCGCAGGACGCCGTCGGTGAACTCGACCGCGATCTGCTCGGCCGCCTTCACGTCCCGCCCCTTGGCGGGGTTGGCGGGCCGGACCTCGACGGTGGTGTCGGCGCGGTCGGCGGCGATCGCCTGGATGCGGCCTGCGGCGATGTCCAGGACGGCGGAGACCGGGGCGGGGGTGGCGAACTTCTGCATCGTTCTCTCCTGTGCGTTCGGCTGTGCGCTCGTCGTTTCTGACATCGAGAACGCTACGTTGCGTTCATGGGCGTGGCAATGGCCTTGTTGCGTGCGATCAGGATCAGTGCAGGTCAGAGCATGCATTTCGTTGCAGCGAGTGTAAATCTAACGCAATGTAGGATCAGTATTCGTTGCACTGAGGTGAGAGTGAACGCTATGCTGGCGGCGTCAGGGACGCACGCAGGCAAAGGAGATCCCGGTGTCGGGAGGCAGACTCACCCAGCAGGAACGCCAGCAGATCGCGCTGGGACTGGCCGACGACCTCGCCTACGCGGAGATCGCCCGCCGCCTGGACCGCCCCACCTCGACGATCACGCGCGAGGTGGACCGCAACGGCGGCCCCACCGCCTACCGCGCCGACCTGGCCCACCACGCCACCGAACGCCGCGCCCGCCGGCGCAAGCCGGCCACACCCCGGGGCGCGGGAGCGCAGGGCCCCGGGCGCGACGAGGCGGTGCGCGAGTACGAGGAGACGTTCACCGCGCTGATGATGAGTCAGGGCCTGCCCAGGATGACCGCCCGGGTGCTGACCTGCCTGCTCATCGCCGACGTGGGCAGCCTGAGCGCCGCCGAGCTGGTCCGCCGCCTCCAGGTCAGCCCGGCCTCCGTCTCCAAGGCGGTCGGGTTCCTCGAGGAGCAGGGCCTGGTCCGCCGGGAGCGCGACGAACGCCGCCGCGAGCGCTACTTCGTCGACGAGGACGTCTGGTACCAGTCGACGATCGCCAGCGCCCGCGGCATCGCCCAGCTCGCCGACACCGCCCGGCAGGGTGTCGCCGTCCTCGGCCGCGAGGCCCCCGCCGCCGCCCGCCTGGAGAACATCGCCCGCTTCAGCGACTTCATCAGCGAGAGCATCCTGCGCGCCGCCGAGCAGGTCCGCGACGTGCTGCACACCAAGCCCGAGGCGGGCGCCGAGGTGAGGTGACGTCGAGGTCAGGTGACGTCGAAGCCGGCGGGCCGGGACCTCGGCGGGCCTACTGGCGGCGCGGTGCGCGCAGACCGTGCAGCAGTTGCTCGACGTGGCCCGCGGCCCGGGCGGGTTCGAGTGGCTGGTGGCCGACCAGGAGGCGGTACCAGAAGAGGCCGAAGAGCTGGTCGGTGGCGGCGTCCAGGTCGGCGGTGGCCGGGAGTTCGCCGCGCTGCACGCCGCGGTCGAGCAGGACGCGCACGACGGCCCGCCTGCTCTCCACCCACTCCCGGAAGGGCTCGGCGAAGCCGGGGTCGAGCTGAGCCTCCGCCATCAGACCGCGCAGGGTCTGGACCCGCAGTGGGTGTGCGCTGACGCCGTACAGGGCGGTGGCGAAGGCGGTCAGGTCGCCGGCGAGCGAGCCGGTGTCGGGTTCGGGCATCCGCTGCTCGATGGCCGTGCGGTAGGCGTCCATGACCAGGAGCGCCTTCGACTTCCACCAGCGGTAGATGGTGCTCTTGGCGACGTCGGCGCGGGCCGCGATGCGTTCGATGGTGACGGCCTGGTAGCCGAGTTCCTCGACGAGCTCGATCGCGGCGGCGAGGACGGCGTCGTGGGCGTCCTCGCTGCGGATCCGGCCGCCGGTGCGGCGGGTTGGGGATGGTCCGGTGGGCACCTGGACACGCTAGCAGCGTGCTACCTTTAATCGAAACGCGACGGATCGTTTTGATTTAGGGGAGTGGATCGATCATGAGCGAGATCGTGGTGTCGCACGGCTACGGCGCGAGCGACGACAGCGTCTGGTTCCCGTACCTGACCGAACGCCTCGCGGCGGCCGGGCACCGGGTCACCGTGCCCCGCCTGCCGCAGACCGCGGCCCCGCGGCTGGAGCCCTGGCGCAGGACCTTCGGCGAGGCCGCGGTGGCCGCCGGGCCGGCCGAGTCCACGGTGCTGGTCGGGCACAGCATCGGCGGCGTCAACGTGCTGCGCTTCCTGGAGCAGCACGACCCGGAGACCCACGGCGTGTTCGCGGGCGTCCTGCTGGTGGCGACCTCGGCGCACGAGGTCGGCTACGACGCACTCGCCGAGTTCTTCGAGGGCGGCTTCGACTGGGCCCGGATCCGCCGCTCGGCCCGGCACTTCCGGGTCCTCCAGGCCATGGACGACCCGGTCAACCAGCCCGACCCGACCGAACACGTCCGGCTGCTCGTCGACGGCCTGGCCGCGACCGCCGTGGTGACACCGACCGGCGCCCACTTCGGAGCCACCCCGGACGACCACGTCGAGGTCCCCGAAGCCGTCCGGCTCGTCACCGAGCTGCTCGCTTCCTGACCGACGAGCCGGGTCCGGCTCGGTCACGTCCTGGGACGTCCGATCAGGCGTCAGGCCGGCGGGGATGCGTCATCCGACCGCTCGGACTGATCCTCCCGGGCACCACAGGGTCTGCACCAGGACTTCGCCCGACAGCGTGTGGGACGTCAGCCGAGGAGACCCGGATCACCGCCGGAGCCGGGGCGGAGGGTCGCTCGAGCGCCGCCTGGGCCGGAGGTCCGGCAACCCGGACGAACCGCGACGGGCCGGACGTGTACGACCACCGCGCGAGGTGACCTCCCCGCCGGGGTCGAGTTCCGCTCCAGTGCTCCGTACAACGGTCGGCATGGGCTGCTCCACGGTTCGACCCCGGACCACCGGACGGCCTCGCCGCAGTCGCCCCGCCCCCGTCGGGCGGCTGGTACGGCGCAAGCCCCCCATGGCGCGATCCCCGGCGCGCCGAACGGAATGGAGTGTGGTCAGGCATGTCACTGGATCGGCGCAGGGTACTCGCGTTGGGCGCAGGAGCGGCGGCGGTGTTCACCGCGATGGACGGCGTCGCGTTCGCCGACGACGGCTCCGCGCCGGAGCCCGCGGGGCGCCTGTCCGCCCGTGACGTGCCGAGCGACGCGGAGCTGGCGTGTTCGCTGCCCGGCGGCTTCCGCAGCGACTACGCCGACGTCAACGGCACCCGCCTGCACTACGTCGCGGGCGGCAGGGGCGAGCCGCTGGTGCTGCTGCCCGGTTGGCCCGAGACCTGGTGGGCGGACCGCAAGATCCTGCCCATCCTCGCGCAGCGCTACCGCGTCATCGCGGTGGACGCCCGCGGCCAGGGCGGCTCGGCGCGGCCCGAGGGCGGCTACGACAAGAAGACCATGGCCCGTGACGTCTACGAGCTGGTCCGCGGTCTCGGCTACCGCTCGGTGAACATCGCCGGTCACGACATCGGGGCGATGGTCGCCTACAGCTTCGCCGCCAACCACCCCGACGCCACCCGCGCGCTGGCAATGCTGGACGTGGTCCACCCCGACGACTCCCTGTACCAGCTGCCCATGCTGCTGCCCCCGAACGCCGGCTTCAACATGTGGTGGTTCGCCTTCAACCAGGTGGTGGGCCTGCCGCAGGACGTGATGGCCGGCCGGTTCTGGCGCGTCATCGAGTGGCTGTACGACAACTCGCTCTACGACCAGAGCCACGTCACCGAGCTCGACCGGGCCGTCTACTCCCGTGCCTACGACAACCGCGACGGCATCCGCGCCAGCTGCGGCTGGTACCAGGCCCTCAACCAGGACATCGCGGACATGCGGACGTACGACAAGGTGAGCGCCCCGGTGATCGGGCTGGCGTGCCCCTCCGAGTTCGACCGTGTGCAGAGCACCCTGCAGAACGTGACCACCGACCTGCGCGGCATGGTGCAGGTGTCCAAGTCGATGCACTGGCTCGCCGAGGACGACCCCGAGCTGGTCTCCCGGACGCTGACGAACTTCTTCGGCTGACGAACTCCTTCGGGTGACCACCCGGAACCGGACACAGAGAGAAAGGTGAAGGGCCATGCCGCCGACGGCGCAGAGCAGAGCCCGGACCGGTGCGGACGCGAGCCGCCTCCCCTCGCTCACCGGCATGCGGATCATCGCCGCAGTGATGGTGTTCGCGTTCCACGCGAACTACCAGTTCCCGTTCACCGACAAACACGCGGCGAGCACCTTCAACCGCATCTTCGCGCTGGGCGGCTCGACCGGTGTCGGGTTCTTCTTCATCCTCAGCGGATTCGTGCTGACCTGGTCGGCGCGGTCGACCGACACCACCGTCCGCTTCTGGCGGCGCCGGGTGGTCAAGATCTTCCCCAACCACCTGATCACCTTCCTGGCAGCGGCGCTGATCTTCATCAACGCCGGTACCGCGCTCGGCGGCTGGAAGGCGGTGCCGAGCTTCTTCCTGCTGCAGGCCTGGTTCCCGCAGCCGGACATCGCCTCGGCGATGAACCCGGTCGCCTGGTCGCTCTCCGCCGAGCTGCTGTTCTACCTGTCCTTCCCGTTCCTGGTGCGCGCCGTCAACCGGGTCAAGCCGCAGCACCTGTGGCTGTGGGCGGCGGGCGTCGTCGGTGTCATCTTCACGATCCCGCTGATCGCCTCGACCTTCCCCGACGGCGCGCACGTCGTGTGGGGCCCGGTCACCAAGTGGCAGGGCTGGCTGGTCTACATGTCCCCGCCGGTGCGCATGCTGGAGTTCATCTTCGGCATCTTCCTGGCGCGGATCGTGCAGACCGGCCGCTGGATCAAGCTCCCGCTGCTGCCGGCGGCCGTGATCGCGGTGGCGACGTACTACTTCGCCTGGAACGCCAGCTGGATGTACAACCACGTCGCCGTCATGGTGATCCCGCTCGGCCTGCTCATCGCCGCCGGCGCCCAGGCCGACATCGACGGCACGTTCTCACCGCTGCGCAACCGCCCCATGGTCTGGCTGGGCAACGTCTCCTTCGCCTTCTACCTCTGGCACGCCCTGGTCCTGACCGAGCTGTCCCGGCACACCCATGACCTGACGACACGCCACGGCATCGGCGGCGGGCTGGCCTACCTCGGCATCGGCTTCGCCATCACCCTGGTGCTGTCCGGGGCCATGTACACCTTCGTGGAGGAGCCGGCGATGCGTCGCTGGAGCCGTCCCAAGTCGGCCAGGACCGCGGCCGCCCCGTCGCGGATCGTGGCCCGCTCGGTTCCCGCCGAGGCCGAGGCCGCGGCCGACGCCTCTGCCGAGTCCGAGCCGGTCGCCGGCCTGGTCGCGGCCGAGCCCGGCCCCGAGCAGGACGTGCGCACCCGGCCCTGACCCGGGCCGGTGCGCAGGGGCCGACCGGCCCCGACCGTACGACACCAAGCGGGGGGGGGGGGGGGGGGGGGGGGGGGGGGGGGGGGGGGGGGGGGGGGGGGGGGGGGGGGGGGGGGTTTTTTTTTTTTTGGAGGGGTTTCGCTGTGTTGGCCGGGCTGGTCTCCAGCTCCTAACCGCGAGTGATCCGCCAGCCTCGGCCTCCCGAGGTGCCGGGATTGCAGACGGAGTCTCGCTCACTCAGTGCTCAATCTTGCCCAGGCTGGAGTGCAGTGGCGTGACCTGGGCTTGCTACAACCTCCACCT
>NZ_JBNQTI010000062.1:0-44598 GCF_050325825.1 Kitasatospora sp. LaBMicrA B282 | reverse complement strand
CGGGGATGTCAACATATCTGGCGTTGACTTTTGGCACGCTGTTGAGTTCTCAAGGAACGGACGCTTCCTTCGCAGCCACTTCCGTGGCCCCTCCGGGCTTCGTTCTTTCGTGTTTCCAGCTTACCAGATGTTTTCCGTTCCGTTTCCGGCCCCGGCTTCCATCCGACTCGCTTTCGGCGCTTCCGACCCTACCAGGTCCTCCGCACCGCTTCGGCCTCAAGAGGCCTTCGCCGTACCGGACCTGACGGCCCGTCCGACGTGTTGAACTTTAGCCCAACCCCGCTCCGAAAAGCGAATCCAGGCCCACCCGCACCGGAGCAACCGAATTACCGGCACAGCAAAACAGACCGGCTCATAAAGTGCGCGAAAATCCGCGCGCCCAAAGCCGGACGTCGTACCGAGTGGTGGTGTTCCAGGAGAGTGGCCGCCCCGGGACCGTCCGCGCAGACGCGTGTCCGGTGCTCCCTGCCGAGCGACTAGGACACGCTACGCCCTTCGGGGCCGGCATGCAAACGGCGGATGAACCGGTTCCCGCCCGCCGGACACCCTGGCGACAGACGCCGCCGGCCGGTCCCCCTGGTGCGGAGGACCGGCCGGCGGCGCGGTGGAGCGGCGGCTCCCGGTCAGCTGTTGGTCGGGAACCCGAGGTTGATGCCCCCGTGCGAGGGGTCGAGCCAGCGCTGGGTGACCGCCTTGCCCCGGGTGAAGAACTGCACGCCGTCCGGGCCGTACGCGTGGGTGTCGCCGAACAGCGAGGCCTTCCAGCCGCCGAACGAGTAGTAGGCCACCGGCACCGGGATCGGCACGTTGATGCCGACCATGCCGACCTCCACCTCGTGCTGGAAGCGCCGGGCCGCGCCGCCGTCGTTGGTGAAGATGGCCGTGCCGTTGCCGTAGGGGTTGGCGTTGATCAGCTCCAGCCCCTCCTCGTAGGAGGCGACCCGGACCACCGAGAGCACCGGGCCGAAGATCTCGTCGTTGTAGACGGACATGCCCGGCTTCACGTGGTCGAAGAGGGTCGGACCGAGCCAGAAGCCGTCCGCGGTGTCCTGGCCGGCCACGTCCTGGCCGGCGATCGGGTGCTTGCGGCCGTCGACCGCCAGCTCCGCACCGTCCGCGAGGCCGGACTCCACGTAGGAGACCACCTTGTCGCGGTGCTGACCGGTGACCAGCGGGCCCATCTCGCTGTCGCCGTTGCAGCCCGGACCGACCCTCAGCGCGGCCATCCGCTCCTTGATCTTCTCGACCAGCCGGTCGCCGATCGGGTCGACCGCGACCAGCACCGAGACCGCCATGCAGCGCTCCCCCGCCGCGCCGAAGCCGGCGTTGACGGCCGCGTCGGCACTGAGGTCGAGGTCCGCGTCGGGCAGCACCAGCATGTGGTTCTTGGCGCCGCCCAGCGCCTGGACCCGCTTGCCGTACCGGGTGCCGGTCTCGTAGACGTAGCGCGCGATCGGGGTCGAGCCGACGAAGCTGACCGACTTGACGTCCGGGTGCTCCAGCAGCCGGTCGACCGCGACCTTGTCCCCGTGCACCACGTTGAAGACACCGTCCGGCAGGCCCGCCTCCCGCCAGAGCTCGGCCAGGAAGTTGGCGGCCGAGGGGTCCTTCTCGGACGGCTTGAGGACCACCGTGTTGCCGGCCGCGATGGCGATCGGGAAGAACCACATCGGCACCATGGCCGGGAAGTTGAACGGCGAGATGATCGCGACCGGCCCGAGCGGCTGACGGATCGAGTAGACGTCGATGCCGGTCGAGGCCTGCTCGGTGAACCCGCCCTTGAGCAGCTGCGGGATGCCGCAGGCGTACTCCACCACCTCCAGGCCGCGGGCCAGCTCGCCGAGCGCGTCCCCGTGGACCTTGCCGTGCTCCGCGACGATCAGCGCGGCCAGCTCGTCCTTGCGGGCGTTGAGCAGCTCCCGGAAGGAGAAGAGCACCGAGGCCCGCTTGGCCACGGAGGTGTGCCGCCACTCAGCGAACGCCGCGGCGGCCGCGGCCACGGCCTGGTCGACCTCGGCGAGGCCGGCGAAGTCCACCTGGCCGGAGATCCGTCCGGTGGCCGGGTCGTAGAGGTCACCACGGCGCGGGGCAGCGCCCGCGGTCGGCACCGGGGCGCCGCCGATCCAGTGGACGACGTGCTTCGGCCCGGTGGCCGGGCGCTCGGTTGGCGTGCTGCTCAAGGTCCTCTGCCTCCAGGGTCGGGCTCCCGGGCGCTCCCGCGCCCGGCTTCCGTCCCCCAGTCTGGGCCGCCCCCGCAAGCCGCTCAACGAGCACACTGACGGGCATACCCCGATCGGCCTTACACCTCGTCGGGCACAGCACCCGCCGCCCGCCTCACAGGTGCTCCCCCGGCCCCTCCAACCCGGCGGCCGCCTCGTGCAACGCCAGCTCCAGCGCCACCGGATCGGTGAGCCGTCCCGAGCCGTCCGGCAGCACCAGCCAGCGTGGCCCCGGACCGCGCAGCACCGGATGCGGAAGGGACACCCGGGCGCCGGCGCCCACGCCGCGCACGCCGGTGCCCACCCAGCGGGCCGCGGTGCCGACCGGCACCAGGAAGCCGAGCCGGTCGCCGCTGGGGTCCAGGCGCTCCGCGTCCGGGGCGGGGGCGCCGCCGCCCGGTTCCAAGAAGGCCGGCCCGGGTCGGCCCAGCCGGCCGAGCAGGCGCAGCGCCGGGCGGCCGAGCAGCCCGGGGAGCAGCAGCACGTCCCAGCGGCGGCCGGCCGGCAGGGGCAGCAGCCCGGTGGCGCTCCGCTCCCAGTCCCGGCGGCAGGCCTCCGGGTCGGGGGCGGCGGCGGCCAGCCAGGCCAGCGCGGTCACCACCGCGGTGCTCGCTCCGCCCTGCGGGCCGGTGGGTGGGCCGCTCCGGTCCATCGCCCGTCCTCCTCGCTCAGTCCCTCGTCCAGCCGGTCGGCCCTGGGGCCGCCGGTTCCGAGTGGAGAGAGGAGCCGGGACGCCGACTCTTACAGCGAATCGACCGTTGCCGCGGAGTTGCCGGCCACCGATGGGCCGCGGTCGCCGAAGACGGTGCGGTGCCAGTCCTTGCGTGCCACCGCCGTGGTGTCGAACATGACGTGCTTGACCTGCGTGTACTCGTCCAGCGAGTACTGCGACATGTCCTTGCCGTAGCCGGAGGCCTTGTACCCGCCGTGCGGCATCTCGCTGATGATCGGGATGTGGTCGTTGACCCAGACGCACCCCGCGGCCAGTTCCCGGGTGGCGCGCAGCGCCCGGTGCACGTCGCGGGTCCAGGCCGAGGCGGCCAGGCCGTAGGGCGTGTCGTTGGCCAGCCGCAGGCCCTCGTCGTCGCCGTCGAAGGGCAGCACCACCAGCACCGGGCCGAAGATCTCGCCCTGCACCACCTCGCTGTCCTGTGCCACGCCGGTGATCAGGGTGGGCGCGTAGTAGGCGCCGCGGGTCAGGTCGGTGCCGTCGTGGCCGGTCCCGGGCGCCGCGCCGCCGGTGACCACGGAGGCGCCGTAACCGCGGGCCCGGTCGACGAAGCCGGCCACCCGGTCCCGGTGGGTGTGCGAGACCAGCGGGCCCAGGTCGGTCTGCGGATTGCGCGGGTCGCCGAGCCGGACGGTGCCGAAGAGCTCGGCGACCCCGTCCAGGAAGGCCTGGTAGAGGGGGCGTTGCACGTAGGCGCGGGTGGCGGCGGTGCAGTCCTGGCCGCTGTTGATCAGGGCCCCGGCCACCGCCCCGTGCACGGCGGCGTCCAGGTCGGCGTCCGCGAAGACCACGAACGGGGCCTTGCCGCCGAGTTCCAGGTGGGTCCGCTTGACGGTCGCGGTGGCCAGTTCGGCGACCCGGCGCCCGACGCCGGTGGAGCCGGTGAAGGAGACCATCGCGACGTCCGGGTGCGCGACCAGCCGCTCGCCGGCGATCGCCCCGGTGCCGGTGACCACGTTGACCACGCCGTCCGGCAGGCCGGCCGCGGTGCACGCGCGCGCGAGCATCAGCGAGGTGAGCGGGGTGAGTTCGGCGGGCTTGAGGACCACGGTGTTGCCGGCCGCCACCGCCGGCAGGATCTTCCACGCGGCCATCTGCAGCGGGTAGTTCCACGGTGCGATCGAGCCCACCACGCCGATCGGCTCGCGCCGCACGTAGGACGTGTGGTCGGCCGAGTACTCGCCGGCGGCCTTGCCCTCCAGGTTGCGCGCGGCGCCGGCGAAGAAGGCGGCGTTGTCGACGGTGCCGGGCACGTCGAACTCGCTGGAGAGCTTGATCGGCTTGCCGGTCTGGCTGGTCTCCACGTGGGCGAACTCCGCGGCCTGGTCGGCCAGCAGGGTGCTCAGCCGGAGCAGCACCTCGGCCCGGGCGCCCGGGGTGGCACGCGACCAGTCGGGGAACGCGGCCCTGGCGGCGGCCACCGCCGCGTCGACGTCCTCGGTCGAGGCCAGCCGGACCCGCTGGACCCGGCTGCCGTCTGCCGGGTTCAGCACGTCGAAGGGTTCGTAACCGGTCCCGCTGGTGAGCCTGCCGCCGATGTACTGGGCGCCGGCCGCGAAGCTGCTCAGGTCCATGGGTCGCTGCTCCTCCATGTGTCCATTCCACCCGCTCTGGTCCGCCGACGATGCCTGCCCGCCCCGGAGCCGGGCAAGGCTCACTCCGACAGCCGAGCCGCCAAGGGCCTTACACAGTGGCAGGGCCGGAAGGGGGCGACAGGTCGTCATGGGGCTGCATGATTCAGCTGACACCTTGTCCGCCCACGGCCCGAGGAGGCCCCGCCGTGCTGCCGACCGTCGCCCGAGTGCTCGACCTGGACGTGATGCGCCGCGGACTGCCGCAGGTGGTCGCCGGCGCCGACCGGCTGGAGCGCCCGGTGCGCTGGGTGCACGTCAGCGAACTGCCCGACGTGGCCGGCGTGCTGCAGGGCGGTGAGCTGGTGCTGACCACCGGCATCGCGCTGCCCGAGGACCGCGAGGGGCTGGCCCGCTACGTCCGCGAGCTGGTGGAGATCGGCGTGGCCGGGCTGGTGGTGGAGTTCGGCCGGCGTTACTTCGACGCGCTGCCGCGGGCCCTGGTGCACGCCGCCGAGCAGCGCGGGCTGCCGGTGATCGTGCTCCGCCGGGAACTGCGCTTCGTGGCGGTGACCGAGGCGGTGCACGCGTTGGTGGTGAACGCCCAGCTGGAGCAGTTGCGGGCGTCCGAGGCGGTGCACCAGGTCTTCAACGAGCTCGCCGTGGAGGGGGCCGAGCCGGCCGAGGTGCTGCGGCAGATCGCCCGGATGGCGGGCGCGCCGGTGGTGCTGGAGAACCTCAGCCACCAGGTGCTGGCGCACGACCCGGCCGGGTGCACCGAGGCCGAGCTGCTGGACCGGTGGGAGCGCCGCTCGCGCGCGGTCCGCCCGGCCGGTCGGACCGGCCACGACCCGCGCAGCGGCTGGCTGGTGACGGCGGTCGGGGCCCGCGGCGAGGACTGGGGCCGGCTGGTGCTGGTCGGCGACCCCGGGCCGCTGCCGGACCAGGAGTCGCACCCGTGCACCATGCTGCTGGAGCGCGGGGCGGCCACCCTGGCGCTCAACCGGCTGCTGGTGCGCGACCGGGAGAGCCTGGAGCGGCAGACCCACCGCACCCTGCTCTCCGGCATCCTGACCCATGCGCTGACCGTGAGCGAGGTGGCGCTGCGCGCCCACGCGCTCGGGGTCCCGCTGGAGGGGCGGCGGCTGGTCGGTGTGGTGCTGCGGCGGCGCGGCGGGCCGCTGCCGGCCGCGCTGGAGGCCCAGGCCCGGCTGCGCGACTTCACCGAACTGGCGGCTGCGGCGGCCCGGGCGAGCCGGCTGGTGGCGCTGGTCGGCGCGCTGGACGACGAAGGGGTCGGCCTGCTGATCGCGCTCGGCTCGCAGCAGGAGGAGCACTCCGCGCTGGAGGCGTTCGCGGCGGCGCTGCGGCGGCTGATCGCGGACAGCGGCCGGGAGTCGGCCGCGCCGGTGGTGGCGGTCGGCTCCTCGGTGGGGTCGGTGCGCGATGCCCGGCGGACCCTGATGGAGGCGACCCAGGTGGCGGACGCCGCGCTGCACGAGGCGCCCGGCGCCCGCAGCGCCTCCTACTACCGGCTGCCGGACGTGCGGCTGCGCGGGCTGCTCCACCTGCTGCGCGACGACGCACGGCTGCAGACGTACGTGGAGCGCGAGTTGGGTCCGCTGCTGGCGCACGACGCGGAGCACGGCGCGCAGTTGGTCCCGCTGCTGCGGATCTACCTGGAGCAGGGGCGGAACAAGTCGGCCGCGGCGGATGCGGCGCACCTGTCGCGGCCGAGCTTCTACGACCGGCTGCACAAGGTGGAGCGGATCCTCGGGGTGGACCTGGACCAGGTGGAGTCCTGCCTGTCGCTGCACGTGGCCCTGCTGGCGCTGGACGCGGTGCGGCGCTGACCGGCCGCGGGCGGGTACCGGCGCACGACCGGCCGCCGCCGGGCACGGGCCCGGACGGCGGCCGGTCGGGTGCTGCCGGTCGGGTGGTGCCGGTCGGGTGGTGCCGGCCCGTCAGGCGACGTGCGCGTCGGCCACGGTGAGCGCCTCGTCCAGCGCGGCGAGGCCGGCCCGGGCCTCCTCCGCGGTCACGGTGCACGGCGGCACCACGTGGAAGCGGTTCATGTTGGTGAACGGCCACAGTCCGCGCTTCTTGCAGGCCGCGGCCAGCTCGGCCATCGGCGCGTTCGCGGCCCCGCTCGCGTTGTAGGGCACCAGCGGCTCCCGGGTGGCCCGGTCGCGCACCAGGTCCAGCGCCCAGAAGACGCCCAGCCCGCGCACCTCGCCGATCGAGGGGTGCCGCTCGGCCAGCTCGCGCAGGCCGGGCCCGAGCACGGTCTCGCCGATCAGCCGGGCGTTCTCCACGATGCCCTCCTCGGCCATCGCGTTGATGGTGGCCACCGCGGAGGCGCAGGCCAGCGGGTGGCCGGAGTAGGTGAGCCCGCCAGGGTAGGGGCGCTCGGCGAAGGTCTCGGCGATCTTCTCGCTGATCGCCACCCCGCCCAGCGGCACGTAGCCGGAGTTCACGCCCTTGGCGAAGGTCAGCAGGTCGGGCACCACGCCCCAGTGGTCGGCGGCGAACCAGGCGCCGGTGCGGCCGAAGCCGGCCATCACCTCGTCGAGGATGAAGACGATGCCGTACCGGTCGCAGATCTCCCGCACCCCGGCCAGGTAGCCGGGCGGCGGCACCAGGATGCCGGCGGTGCCGACCACGGTCTCCAGGATGACCGCGGCCACCGTCTGCGGGCCCTCGAAGGCGACGGTCTGCTCCAGGTGGGCCAGCGCCCGCTCGCACTCCTGCGCCTCGGTCTCGGCGTGGAAGGCCGAGCGGTACAGGTGCGGGCCCCAGAAGTGGACCACGCCGGTGGCGCCGGTGTCGTTGGCCCAGCGCCGCGGGTCGCCGGTGATGGCGATCGCGTGACCGGTGGCGCCGTGGTAGGAGCGGTAGGTGGAGAGCACCTTCTGCCGGCCGGTGTGCAGCCGGGCCATCCGCACCGCGTTCTCCACCGCCTCGGCGCCGCCGTTGGTGAAGAAGATCTTGTCGAGGTCACCGGGGGTGCGCTCGGCGACCAGCCGGGCGGCCTCGCTGCGCGCCTCGACCGCGAAGCCGGGGGCGAGCGTGCAGAGCTTGCCGGCCTGCTCCTGGATCGCGGCGACCACCTTGGGGTGCTGGTGGCCGATGTTGGTGTTCACCAGCTGCGAGGTGAAGTCCAGGTAGCGGTTGCCCTCGTAGTCCCAGAAGTAGGAGCCCTCGGCGCCGGCCACCGCGAGCGGGTCGATCAGGGCCTGGGCGGACCACGAGTGGAAGACGTGCGCGCGGTCGGCGGCCTTGACGGCCCGCCCGGCAGCGGGATCGGCAGTGGGGATGCTCATGTCTGCCAGGGTAGGCATGCGGATGGCGCTGGTGGAGCGGCATCTTGTCAGATGGTCGCCGAACTGCCCTGACATTGTGGAAAAGGCCCAGGAGGGGATCCTCCCGGGCCTTCTCCTTCAGCGGATCATCAGATCGCGGACCGTCAGATCGCGGTCATCACGTGCTTGACCCGGGTGTAGTCCTCGAAGCCGTAGGCCGACAGGTCCTTGCCGTAGCCGGACTTCTTGAAGCCACCGTGCGGCATCTCCGCGACCAGCGGGATGTGGGTGTTGATCCAGACGCAGCCGAAGTCCAGGCGGCGCGACATCCGCATCGCCCGGGCGTGGTCCTTGGTCCACACCGAGGAGGCCAACGCGAACTCCACGCCGTTGGCGTAGGAGACGGCCTGGTCCTCGTCGGAGAACTTCTGCACGGTGATGACCGGGCCGAAGACCTCGTTCTGGATGATCTCGTCGTCCTGCTGCAGCCCGGAGACCACGGTGGGGGCGTAGAAGTAGCCGACCTCGCCGACCTGGTGGCCACCGGTCTCGACCTTGGCGTGGGCGGGCAGCCGCTCGATGAAGCCGGCCACCTGCTTGAGCTGGTTGGCGTTGTTCAGCGGGCCGTAGAGCACGTCCTCGTCGTCGATCCCGCCGGTCTTGGTGTCGGCGGCGGCCTTGGCCAGCGCGGCCACGAAGGCGTCGTGGATCGACTCGTGCACCAGCACCCGGGTGGCGGCGGTGCAGTCCTGGCCGGCGTTGAAGAAGCCGGCCACCGAGATGCCCTCGACCGCCTCGGCGATGTCGGCGTCCTCGAAGACCACCACCGGGGCCTTGCCGCCGAGCTCCAGGTGGACCCGCTTGACGTCCTTGGAGGCCGACTCGGCGACCTGGATGCCGGCCCGCACCGAGCCGGTGATCGAGGCCATCGCCGGGGTGGCGTGCTCGACCATCAGCTTGCCGGTCTCGCGGTCGCCGCAGAGCACGTTGAAGACGCCGGCCGGCAGCTCCAGCTCGGCCAGCACGCCGCCGACGATCTCGGCCAGCAGCACGGTGGAGGCCGGGGTGGTGTCGGAGGGCTTGAGCACCACGGTGTTGCCGGCGGCGATCGCCGGGGCGAACTTCCAGACCGCCATCATCATCGGGTAGTTCCACGGCGCCACCTGGGCGCAGACGCCGACCGGCTCGCGGCGGATGATCGAGGTCATCCCGTCCATGTACTCGCCCGCGGCCTTGCCCTCCAGCAGGCGGGCAGCACCGGCGAAGAAGCGGATCTGGTCGACCATCGGGCCGATCTCCTCGGACTTGGTCAGCCCGCGCGGCTTGCCGGTGTTGCGGCACTCGGCGTCCACCAGCTCGTCGGCGCGCGCCTCGACCGCGTCGGCGATCTTCAGCAGCAGCTTCTGCCGGGTCGACGGGGTCGCATCGCGCCAGGTCTCGAAGGCGCTCGCGGCCGCGGCCATCGCGGCGTCCACGTCGGCCGCACCGGAGAGCGGGGAGGTCGCGTACGCCTGGCCGGTGGTGGGGTCGACGATCTGCAGGGTGCGGCCGTCGGCCGCATCGACGAACTGGCCGTTGACGTAGTTGCGCAGCGTACGAAGGTCGCTCACGACTCTCTCCTCGGTTTGCGGTCGGCGCGGTGGCGGCCGGCCGTCAGGGGCGGTGCCAGTGGACCGGACGGGTGGTCCGGTACGGCACCGCGGGGGCGCCGGGTGGCCGGGCCCGGTCGGACCCGGTTCCACTGGTGGGGAGCGTACGCCCCGCAGGGACGCGCAGGCGTGACCTCGCCAGACTAGCCGGAACCTTGCCGAGATCGACATAGGGCTGCGTCAATCGCGATGAAATCCGCATTGATTTCTTCGGTCTGCAACGAAATCAGCAGCAGTTCCACTTGCACACCGATGCCCGATCGGGCACAGTGGCCGCGTGGCCAACCGCGACCGGAACAGCAGCGTCCCCCTCGACTCCGTCTCCAAGGCGATCATCGAGCAGCTGCAGGAGGACGGCCGCCGGGCGTACGCGACCATCGGCAAGGCCGTCGGCCTCTCCGAGGCCGCCGTCCGGCAGCGGGTCCAGAAGCTGCTCGACCAGGGCGTGATGCAGATCGTCGCCGTGACCGATCCGCTGACCGTCGGATTCACCCGACAGGCGATGGTCGGCATCACCGTCGAAGGTGACATCGAGCCGATCGCCGACGCCCTGGCCGCCATGGACGAGGTCGACTACGTGGTCTGCACCGCAGGCTCGTTCGACCTCCTGGCCGAGCTGGTGTGCGAGGACGACGAACACCTGCTCGAAATGATCAACAAGCGAATCCGCGCGCTTCCCGGCGTGCGGCGGACCGAGAGCTTCGTTTACCTGAAGCTCCGGAAACAGACCTACACCTGGGGCACCCGATGAGCGCCGACCCGGCACAGAAGGACCTTTCGAAGACCGCCTACGACCACCTGTGGATGCACTTCACCCGCATGTCGTCGTACGAGAACTCCCCCGTGCCGACCATCGTCAGGGGCGAGGGCACCTACATCTGGGACGCCAACGGCAAGAAGTACCTCGACGGCCTGGCCGGCCTGTTCGTGGTGCAGGCCGGCCACGGCCGCGAGGAGCTGGCCGAGGCCGCCGCCAAGCAGGCCAAGGAACTGGCCTTCTTCCCCGTGTGGAGCTACGCCCACCCGAAGGCCGTGGAGCTGGCCGAGCGGCTGGCCAACTACGCGCCCGGCGACCTCAACAAGGTCTTCTTCTCCACCGGTGGCGGCGAGGCCGTCGAGACCGCCTGGAAGCTCGCCAAGCAGTACTTCAAGCTGACCGGCAAGCCGACCAAGTACAAGGTCATCTCGCGCGCGGTCGCCTACCACGGCACCCCCCAGGGCGCCCTGTCGATCACCGGTCTGCCGGGCCTGAAGGCCCCGTTCGAGCCGCTGGTGCCGGGCACCCACAAGGCCCCGAACACCAACATCTACCGCGCCCCGGCCTTCCTGGCCGGCCCCGACGGCACGGTCGACCCGGAGGCCTACGGCCGCTGGTGCGCCGACGAGATCGAGGTCGCGATCCTCAACGAGGGCGCCGAGACGGTCGCCGCCGTCTTCGTCGAGCCGGTGCAGAACGCCGGCGGCTGCTTCCCGCCGCCGCCCGGGTACTTCCAGCGGCTGCGCGAGATCTGCGACCGGCACGACGTGCTGCTCGTCTCGGACGAGGTCATCTGCGCCTTCGGCCGCCTGGGCACCATGTTCGGCGCCGACAAGTTCGGCTACCAGCCCGACATGATCACCTGCGCCAAGGGCATGACCTCGGGCTACTCCCCGATCGGCGCCACGATCATCTCGGACCGCCTGGCCGAGCCGTTCTACAAGGGCGACAACACCTTCCTGCACGGCTACACCTTCGGCGGCCACCCGGTCTCCTCGGCGGTGGCGCTGGCCAACCTCGACATCTTCGAGCGCGAGGGCCTCAACCAGCACGTGCTGGACAACGAGGCGGCCTTCCTGGGCACCCTCAACAAGCTGCGCGACCTGCCGATCGTCGGCGACGTGCGCGGCAACGGGTACTTCTACGGCATCGAGCTGGTCAAGGACAAGGTCACCAAGGAGTCGTTCAACGACGACGAGGTGGAGCGCGTGCTCTACGGCTTCCTCTCGAAGGCGCTCTTCGACAACGGCCTGTACTGCCGCGCCGACGACCGTGGCGACCCGGTCGTGCAGCTCGCCCCGCCGCTGATCTCCGACCAGTCGACCTTCGACGAGATCGAGCAGATCCTGCGGGTCAGCCTCACCGACGCCTGGGCCAAGATCTGAGCCCAGCCCATCACCACCCCGCGGGGCGATCCCGCAGCCTCCTCCTCAGGGCTGCCGGGACCGCCCCGCGGGGCTTTTTTCGACTGATCTGCTGATAGTTCGTCCGGGTTTACCCCGGCTCCGCCCCGTGTGCCGCAACCGCATCGCGACCTTGTCGTTCTAATCTGACGACTGTCATTCCCCTGCACCCGTGCGGAACCCGTGCAGAGACCTCTCCTGGACCGGCGGAGGAATTCCATGTCAGCGGCCCCGCCCGACAACGACGTGCTGTGGGCCCGGGGGATCGTCAAGTCCCACCACGGGACCCCGGCGCTGCGGGACGTGTCGATCGCCGTGCGCGAGGGCGAGGTGCTCGCCATCACCGGCGCCCGCGGATCCGGCAAGTCCACCCTGCTCGGCTGCCTCTCCGCGCTGCTGCCGGTGGACTCCGGGGAGGTCTGGTTCAACAGCTCCCCGGTGCACACGCTCAGCCGGGCCGGCCGCGAGAAGCTGCGCCGCGACCGGTTCGGCTTCGTCGGCTCGCAGCCCCACCTGGTCCCCGAGCTCACCGCCCGGGAGAACGTGGCCCTGCCGCTCCTGCTGTCCGGCGCCGGCCACAAGGCCGCCTACCGCGCGGCCGACGACTGGCTGGACCGGCTCGACGTCACCGACTGCGCCAAGCGCCGCCCCGAGGAACTGGTCGTCGCCCAGCGCCAGCGGATCGCGGTGGCCCGCGCCCTCGCCCCGCTCCCCCGGGTGGTCTTCGCCGACGACCCGACCGCCCCGCTGCACCGCGAGGCCCAGGACCAGGTGCTGCGGATACTGGCCAGCGCGGCCCGTTCCCACCAGCTCACCCTGGTGCTGGCCAGCCACGACCCGGACATCGCCAAGTTCGCGGACCGGACCGTGGCGCTGGTCGACGGCCGCACCCCCGCACCGGCCACCCCGGTGCAGCGCCCGGCCGCGGTGGCCGCCGGCCACTGAGCCCGCGGCCCCGCAGGACACCGGCGCTTCGACGGACCGAAGGAAAACTCAGGTGCTCTATCTCCGCCTGGTCAGGGGGTACCGGGTCCTGGACCTGGGCCGCTGGCTGCTCACCGCCACCGCGGCGGCCGTGGTCGCCGCCTTCCTGCTGCGCGCCCTCGGCCGCGCCCTGAGCGACCCGCCGGGCGCCCCCGCGACCGTGGAACGGCTGCTCTGGTGCCTGCCGCCGGTGCTGGCGATCATCTGGTTCACCGCCCTCGCGGCCCGCGCGCTGCCCGCCCAGCGGGCCGAGCGGATGGCCGGGCTGACCGCCGCCGGCGCCGGGCCGGTGCGGCTGCGGCTGCTGATCGCCGGCGAGCTCGCCCTGGCCTGCGCGCTCGGCGCGCTGGTCACCCTGCTGCTCTTCCTGGTGCTGCGCAACGACATCGCCGGCCCGCGGCTGGCCCCCGAGCTGGGCATGGGGGTGCCGCTGCCGCCCGCCGCGCCGGTGGCGCTGCTCGCCGTGCTGCCGCTGGCGGGCGGGCTCACGGCGGCCGGCGCGGTGCGCCTGCCGGAGACCCTGCCGGGCGATCCCGAGCCGGTGCTGATCGGCCGGTTCGGACCGGCGCGCACCACCGTGGCGGTCGTGCTGGCCGCGGGTGGTGTGCTCACCGAGCTGTACGCGCTGCGCCCGGCGGCGGCCGAGGACTCGCGCCCGCTGGCGCTGCCCGCCGACCTCGGCCACACCAGCGTGCCGCTGCTGGCCGGCTGGGCGGCCGCCGCGCTCGGACTCGGGCTGCTGACCGGCCCGCTGCTGGCCGGTGCCGGCCGCCTGCTGGCGCTCGGTCGGCCCAGCCCGCGCCGGCTGCTGGCCGGGCGCGGCCTGACCGGCAACGCCCGCCGGCTCGGCACCCCGCTGGCGGTGCTGGCCTTCACCATGGCCGTGGTGCTGACCTCGGTGCGGCACTGGGTGGCCCCGGGGGCGGACGGGACGGGGCTGGTGCCGGCCGCCGAGGCGCTGGTGGTCACCGGCTGCGCGGTGGCCGCGCTGCTGGCCCGGCTGACCGAGCTGCGGGCCCAGCGCCGGGCGAGCAGCGCGGCCCTGCTGCGGCTGGGCGCCTCGCCGCGGCTGCTGCTCGGGGCAGCGATGCTGCGCTGGGCGGTGGCCGGCAGCGTGGTGCTGGCCACCGGGGCGCTCACCGCCGTGCTGGGCGCCGGGTTGCTGAGCTGAGCTCCGGACCGGCCTGGCTGGGCTGGGCCGGGCCAGTCCGGTCCCGCTCGGGCTGGCTCAGCCGGTCCGTCCGGGCTCAGCCGGCCGCGGCGAGCTGGCCGCAGGCCCCGTCGATCTCCTGGCCGCGGGTGTCGCGGACCGTGGTGGGCACCCCGTGCGCCTCCAGCCGGCGGACGAACTCGCGCTCGTCCTCGGGCCGCGAGGCGGTCCACTTGGACCCCGGGGTCGGGTTCAGCGGGATCAGGTTGACGTGCACCCGGTGGTTCTTGATCAGCCGGCCGAGCAGGTCGGCCCGCCAGGCCTGGTCGTTGATGTCCTTGATCAGCGCGTACTCGATCGAGATCCGCCGACCGGACTTCTCCGCGTAGTGCCAGGCCGCCTCCAGCACCTCGGCGACCTTCCACCGGGTGTTGACCGGGACCAGCTCGTCGCGCAGCTCGTCGTCCGGGGCGTGCAGGGAGAGCGCCAGCCGGCAGCTGAGGCCCTCGTCGGCCAGCCGGTGCATGGCCGGGACCAGGCCGACGGTGGAGACCGTGATGCCGCGCTGGGACAGGCCGAAGCCGTCCGGCGCCGGGTCGGTCAGGCGGCGGATCGCGGCCAGCACCCGGTTGTAGTTGGCCAGCGGCTCGCCCATGCCCATGAAGACCACGTTGCTCAGCCGGGCCTCGCCACCGGGGATCTCACCGGTCCTGAGGGCCCGCATGCCGGCCGCGATCTGCTCGACGATCTCCGCGGTGGACAGGTTGCGGGTCAGCCCCGCCTGGCCGGTGGCGCAGAACGGGCAGTTCATCCCGCAGCCGGCCTGCGAGCTGATGCACATGGTCACCCGGTCCGGGTAGCGCATCAGCACCGACTCGACCAGGGTGCCGTCGAAGAGCTTCCACAGCGTCTTGCGCGTGGTGTCGTCGTCGCAGGAGACGTGCCGGACCACCGACATCAGCTCCGGCAGCAGCCCCTCGACCAGCTTCTCGCGGCCCGCCGCCGGGATGTCCGTCCAGGAGCCGGGGTCGGTGGAGAGCCGGCCGAAGTAGTGGTTGGACAGCTGCTTGGCGCGGAACGGCTGCTCGCCCAGCGCGGCGACCGCGTCCTTGCGCTCGGCGGGGCTGAGGTCGGCGAGGTGTCGCGGGGGCTTGGCGCCGCGCGGCGCGACAAACGTGAGTTCTCCGGGCTTAGGCATGGTTCGTCCAGTGTCGCAGATGCGGCCGGGCCCCGGACGGCGGTGCCGTCCGGGGCCCGTGCACGGCCAGGAGTGGCCGGGTCGGCTTGCGGTGCGAGGCCGGGAGCGGCCGGGTCAGCTTCCGACGAAGGCTGCCAGCAGCAGCCAGACCACCGGGGCGGTCGGCAGCAGCGAGTCCAGCCGGTCCATGATCCCGCCGTGGCCGGGCAGCAGCGTGCCCATGTCCTTGATGCCCAGGTCACGCTTGATCATCGACTCGGCCAGGTCGCCCAGGGTGGCGACCACGGCCGCGCAGCCGCCCAGGATCAGCCCCTGCCACCACTGCCCGTCCTTGATGATCCACTGCATCAGCAGGGCGCCGGCCAGCATCGACAGACCGATCCCGCCCGCCAGGCCCTCGCGGGTCTTGCCGGGGCTGATGGTCGGCGCCAGCTTGGTGCGGCCGAACTTGTAGCCGACCGCGTAGGCCCCGGTGTCACTGCAGATGGTGACCACCAGGAAGAGCACGATCCGCTGCGGACCGTCGTGGGCGGAGAGCATCAGCGCCACGAAGGTGGCCAGGAAGGGCACGTAGAAGGCGGTGAAGACACCGGCCGTTATGTCCCGCAGGTAGTTCTCCGGCGGCTGGCGCATCCGCCACACCATCAGCGCCAGTGCGGTCAGCGCCAGTGCGGCCGCCGCCCCCTGCGGGCCGATCCAGTACCCGGCGGTCAGCATCGCCACCCCGCCCAGCAGCAGCGGGAGCTGCGCGACGCTGACCTCCTTGCGCTCGGCCAGCCGGCTGGTCAGCTCCCAGCTGCCGACCGAGGCGGCGGCGACTACCACGGCCAGGAAGAGCACCTTGACCACGAAGAGCGAAGCGATGATCACCGCCCCCAGGCCCAGCCCCACCCCTATCGCGGCAGGGAGGTTGCGGCCGCCGCGCTGCTTGCGCGGCTGCTGCTGGTCGGGCTGGGCCACCGGACTCTCCTGCGGGGGTCGGGCCCCCCGCTCCACCAGCGGTGTCACGGGGGTGTGCGGGGAAACGCCCCTCTCGCCAGGGGCCATCGGGGCGTCGTTCATCAGACTTCGAGGAGCTCGGCTTCCTTGTGCTTCAGCAGCTCGTCCACCTGCGCCACGTACTTGGCGGTGGTGTCGTCGAGCTCCTTCTCCGAGCGGCGGCCGTCGTCCTCGCTGATCTCGCTGTCCTTGTCCTTGACCAGCTTGTCGATGGCGTCCTTCGCCTTGCGGCGGATCGCGCGGATCGAGACCTTGGCATCCTCGCCCTTGCCGCGCGCCTGCTTGATGTACTCGCGGCGGCGCTCCTCGGTGAGCACCGGCAGCACCACGCGGATGATGGCGCCGTCGTTGCTCGGGTTGACGCCGAGGTCGGAGTCCCGGATCGCCTGCTCGATGTTGCGCAGCGCGCTCTTGTCGAAGGGGGTGACGACGGCCATCCGCGGCTCGGGCACCGAGAACGAGGCGAGCTGGTTGATCGGGGTGATCGCGCCGTAGTAGTCCGCGACGATCTTGTTGAACATCGCCGGGTGGGCCCGGCCGGTACGGATGGCGGCGAAGTCGTCCTTGGCGACGCCGACGGCCTTCTCCATCTTCTCCTCGGCTTCGAGGAGGATCTCTTCGGTGCTCACACTCTGCTCCCTGTCCGGTTGCCTCGTGGCGTACTGATGGTGCGCGCCGCGAGGCGCGCGGGTGATTGCTGCTCAGACCCGGACGGAATCCTGGCTGATGAGTGTGCCGATCTTCTCATTCCTGACCGCGCGAGCGATATTGCCCTCCGCGAGCAGTTCGAAGACCAGAATCGGCAGGCCGTTGTCCTTGCACAGCGTGATCGCGGTCAGGTCGGCGACCTTGAGGTCGCGGGCGATCACCTCGGCGTACTCCAGCGCGTCGAAGCGGACCGCGTCCGGGTTGGTCTTGGGGTCCGAGTCGTACACCCCGTCGACGCCGTTCTTGCCCATCAGCAGCACCTCGGCGTGGATCTCCAGGGCGCGCTGCACGGCGGTGGTGTCGGTGGAGAAGTAGGGCATGCCCATGCCCGCGCCGAAGATGACCACGCGGCCCTTCTCCAGGTGCCGGATCGCCCGCAGCGGCAGGTACGGCTCGGCGACCTGGCCCATCGTGATCGCGGTCTGGACCCGGGTCTCGATGCCTTCCTTCATCAGGAAGTCCTGCAGCGCCAGGCAGTTCATCACGGTGCCGAGCATGCCCATGTAGTCGGAGCGGGCCCGGTCCATGCCCCGGACCTGCAGCTCGGCGCCACGGAAGAAGTTGCCGCCGCCGATGACCACCGCGACCTCGGTGCCCTGCCGGACCACCGTGGCGATCTCGCGCGCGATCGCGTGGACGACGTCGGGGTCGACGCCGAGGCCGCCTCCGCCGGCGAACGCCTCACCGGACAGCTTGAGCAGAACACGACGGCTTGTGCCGTCCTGCGCGGACTCCTGCGTCTTCTGCATGGGACTTCTCCTCTACACCTGCTGGTTCACAGGCTTGTCACCTGCTGACTCGCGGACCGGGGTGTGCGGCCCCCGAGCCCGGCTGCGCGTTCCGCCGGCCCGGCTGTGGTGCCGGTCCGGTCGCGCATACACGTGAGGAGGCCACTGCCGCGGGAACCGGTACGGTCTCCTGCACGGCAATGGCCTCCTCGTCGTTCTGGTGCCGACTCACTGGTGTCCAGCTGCGGCGGCGGTTCCTACCTTAGGCGGGAACCGAGTGAACGTGGCTCAGGCGCCGACGCGGAAGCGGGCGAAGCGCTTGAGGGCGACGCCGTTCTCCTCGAGGACCTTGGCGACGCTCTTCTTGTTGTCCTTCGCGAAGGCCTGCTCCAGAACGGAGTTCTCCTTGACGAAGCCGGTGACGCGACCCTCGACGATCTTCGGCAGGGCGGCCTCGGGCTTGCCCTCCTCGCGAGCGGTGGCCTCGGCGACGCGGCGCTCGTTCTCGATGTCCTCGGCCGGGATGTCCTCGCGGGACAGGTACTTCGGCGCGAAGGCGGCGATGTGCTGCGCGACGTCCTTGGCGGTCTCCGCGCTCTCCTTGTCCAGCTCGACCAGGACGCCGACGGCCGGCGGCAGGTCGGGGCTGGTCTTGTGCAGGTAGACGGCGACGAAGCCGTCACCGGCGAACTGCGCGAAGCGACGGAAGACGATCTTCTCGCCCAGGGTGGCGTTGGCCTCGTCCACGAACTGCTGGACGGTCTTGCCGGGCTCGATCTCGGAAGCCAGCGCGGCCTCCAGGTCGGCCGGGGCGGTGGCAGCCACGTGCTTGGCGATCGCGTCGGCGACCTCGACGAACTTGTCGCCCTTGGCGACGAAGTCGGTCTCGCAGTTCAGCTCGACCAGGACGCCGGACTTCTGGTCGGCGGCGATGACGGCGGAGACGGCGCCGTTGGAGGCGTCACGGCCCTCGCGCTTCGCAACGCCCTTCTGGCCCTTGATACGGAGGAGCTCGACGGCCTTCTGGACGTCGCCCTCGGCCTCGTCGAGGGCCTTCTTGCAGTCCATCATGCCGGCGCCGGTGAGCTCACGGAGCTTCTTGACGTCCGCGGCGGTGAAGTTCGCCATGGTGTGATCTCTTCTCGCGTCTCGCGTGTCTGCGGGGTTGGTGCACCGGGGCTGGTGGTTCAGCCCCGGCACGTGGAGAGAGGGGCACTCGCCGGTCCGTACCGGCGAGTGCCCCTCACCCTCGGTACGTCAGGCCTGCTCGGCCTCGGCCTCGGCCTCGGCGGCCGGCGCCTCGGCGGCGGGGGCCTCGGTGGCGGCCTCGGCGGCAGGGGCCTCGGTGGCGGCCTCGGCGGCGGGGGCCTCCTCGGCCTTCTTGTCACCGGTGGCCAGCAGGTCCTGCTCCCAGTCGGCCAGCGGCTGGTCGGCACCCGGCTCGGCCTTGACGTCGCCCTTGGCGACACCGGCGCGGGCCTTGAGGCCCTCGGCGACGGCGTCGGCGATCACGCGGGTCAGCAGGGTGACGGAGCGGATCGCGTCGTCGTTGCCCGGGATCTTGTAGTCGACCTCGTCGGGGTCGCAGTTGGTGTCGAGGATCGCGACGACCGGGATGTTGAGCTTCCGGGCCTCGCCGACCGCGATGTGCTCCTTCTTGGTGTCCACGATCCAGACAGCGCTGGGGACGCGCTGCATGTCGCGGATACCGCCGAGGGTCTTCTCCAGCTTGTCGTGCTCGCGCTGGAGGACCAGGAGCTCCTTCTTGGTCAGGCCGGAGCCGGCCACGTCCGAGAAGTCCAGCTCGCCGAGCTCCTTGAGGCGCTGCAGCCGCTTGTAGACGGTGGAGAAGTTGGTCAGCATGCCGCCGAGCCAGCGCTGGTTCACGTAGGGCATGCCCACGCGGGTGGCCTGCTCGGCGATGGCCTCCTGGGCCTGCTTCTTGGTGCCGACGAAGAGGACGCTGCCGCCGTGGGCAACGGTCTCCTTGACGAACTCGAACGCGCGGTCGATGTAGTTCAGCGACTGCAGCAGGTCGATGATGTAGATGCCGTTGCGCTCCGTGAAGATGAAGCGCTTCATCTTCGGGTTCCAACGACGGGTCTGGTGACCGAAGTGGACGCCGCTCTCCAGCAGCTCCCGCATCGTGACGACGGCCATGGCCGTGCTCCTCAGGTGTTGCGCCCGGCGCTCGTTGCTGCCGCGTGGCACTCGGCGGCGACCGGGTCTGCTCGGTTTGTCCGTGGCGGTCGGGTGACCGTCACGCCTGACGCCCCGACGTGCCGAGCCGTCCGGGCCCGGGCGCGGCGGGGCCGCGACAGGCTCGGAGGGACCGAGCGGCACTCGCACCGACGGGGCGGCGGACCGGGCCCGGAAGGGCTTGGTCCACGCGCGGCATCGCCGGTGGCGGGGCGTGCGAAGTCGACCCGATGGTCGGGTCGCGTGTGAAGTGTACGGGAAGCGCCGAGTGACCGGCGACTCTGCGGGGATCGGGGAGGCGGGGTGAATCCGGTCCGCAGTCGGGTGTTCATCAGGTGATCACACGTCGGCGGCGGCCGGACGGGTGAGCGGGGCGCCGGTGGGCGGCCGGGGGCGGTCTGGGGTGGCGGGGCGGCCTGGGGTGGCCGCTGCTCACCCGTTCGCCACACGTGGTTGTCCACAGGGGTGGGGTTGTCCACAGGTTCGCGGCTCGGGGCGGGTGGGGCGGGGGCGAGGGGGCAGGGTCGGGCGCATGGACGTTTGCCGGCGGGGTGGGGCCCGCTTGACCGGTCGGGTGCTGGGGCGCCTGGTGTGGCTCGTGGTGTGTGTGGTGTGCGTGGTGGTCGCCGCGGTGGGGGTGGGTGTGCAGGTGGGGGCGGTAGCTGGGACGGGGGTGGCCGTGCCGGTGGGGGTGGTCACGCCGGTGGCGGTGGTCGTGCCGGTGGCGGCGACGGTGTCCGTGGGGCCCGGTGGCGGGCGGGGCTGGCCGGTGGGTGGGGCGAGCGGGGTGCTGCGCCGCTTCGCCGCACCGCCCGCGCCCTGGGCCGCCGGACACCGCGGGGTCGACCTGGCCGCCCACGAGGGCGAGCCGGTGCGGGCCGCGGCCGCCGGAGTGATCGCCTTCGTCGGCGAGGTCGGGGGACGCCCGGTGGTGACAGTGGTGCACCCCGGCACCGGGACGCCGCCGCTGCGCACCACCTACCTGCCGGTGGTCGACGGGCCACCGCCGGGCACCCCGGTGGCGGCGGGCCAGGAGATCGGGACGCTCGCGCCGGGCGGCGGCCACTGTCCGGCCGCGTGCCTGCACTGGGGGTTGCTCCGCGGGGCGCGCTACCTCGACCCGCTCGCGTTGCTGGGCAGCGGGCAGGCCCGGCTGCTACCGGTGGGCGATCAGCTGCGGGTGGAGTCGGCCAGGCCGTGCAGGGCGAGCGCGACCGCGGTCTCGGCGATCGCGGCGTGCTCGGCGGCAGGCCGGTCGACCGAGCACCTGACGGCGGCCTCGACCACGCCCTGCAACAGGCTCGCCGCCAGCCGCGGCTCCGGGTGGCCCAGCTCGCCGAGCGCGTCGACCACCAGCGCCACCAGGTCGGCGTGGGCGGCCCGGATCCGGCGGCGCGCCGCCTCGTCCAGCTCCACGGCCGAGAGCGCGACGATCGCCCGGTGCCGGGGGTCGCCGGCCAGCGCGAGCTGGCCCCGGACATAGGCCTCCAGGCGTCCGAGCGCGCTCGCGCAGGCGCCCATCCCCGCCTCGATCTCCGCCGCCCAGAGCGGGAAGTCGACCTCGCAGAGCTGCTCCACCACGGCCCCGCGGGACTTGAAGTACTCGTAGACCGATGAGCGGGCCAGCCCGGTTCTGCCGGCCAGCGCGGGGAAGGTCAACGCCTCCATCCCGCCTTCGGCGAGCAGCGCCCGGGCCGCGTCCAGGAGGGCGGCGCGCTGCAGCTGACGGTGCTCGACCAGGGTGGCGGCTCGGATTCTCGGCACCGTCCCACTGTACGGAGCCCGTCTGAACCCCGGGAGGGCGGCGCACCCGCGGCACGCGGCGACGGCAACGGGTGGCACGGCAGGGGCGGGCGTGACGGGGGCGGGCATGACGGGGAGAGGAGGAGAGGCGACCGCGCGAGGACTGAGCCGGGTCGGTCCGGGTCGAGCCGGGTCGGTCGAACTTGGGCGCCGTCCGGTCAGCGCAGGTCGTTGAGCTTGGCCCGGAGCTGCAGCACGGACTTGGTGTGGATCTGGCTGACCCGGCTCTCGGTCACGCCGAGGACCTGACCGATCTCCGCGAGCGTCAGGCCCTCGTAGTAGTAGAGGGTCACCACGGTCTTCTCCCGGTCGGGCAGCGTGTTGATGGCGCCCGCCAGCAGCTTGCGCAGCTCGCGGTCCTCGGCCACCTCGACCGGGTCCTCCGCCCCGGTGTCCTCCAAGGTGTCCATCAGGCTCAGTCGCTCACCGCCCTCGCCGGCCGGGTGGAGCAGTTCGTCCAGCGCCACCACGTTGGCGAGCGAGAGCTGACTGAAGATCGTGTGCAGTTCCTCGACCGCGATCCCCATCTCCGCGGCCACCTCGGGCTCATGCGGCGTGCGGCGTAGCCTCGCCTCCAGCGCGGCGTACGTCCGCTCGACCGCCTTCGCCTTCTGCCGCACCGAGCGGGGGATCCAGTCCAAGGCCCGAAGCTCGTCGATGATCGCGCCACGGATCCGGCTGATCGCATAAGTCTCGAACTTGATCGCCCGGTCGAGGTCGAACTTCTCGATCGCATCGATCAAACCGAAAATCCCGGAGGAGACAAAGTCGGCCTGTTCGACGTTGGCCGGCAGACCGACGCCGACTCGACCGGCGACGTATTTGACCAATGGTGAGTAATGCAGGATCAACTGCTCGCGCAGATGGGGATCACCGCTGTCCTTGTATGACCGCCACAGCGCCTCCAACGCACTCGGCAGCGCCGCAGCCCGCGCAGCGGGCACGGCGGCGGACGTTGACCCGGGAGGCGTGGACCCCGAGGGCGGGGGCGCGGGTGAGCCGGGCGCAGGAGGGGTGGCGGCGGGGACCTGCGGTGGGCCGGAGGCGGGCGAGCGTGGGGCCGCCGGGGCGGGAACGGTCGAGGTGGAGGCGGAGGCTGAAGTGGAGGTGGGGGCGGAGGCGGCCGCACGGCCGGGGAGCGGACCGGCGGCCTCGGGCCCGTCGGAGGCCACCGACCACACCGGAGTCCCCTGGGCCCCCGCCGCCCGCATCAGCACCGCCGGCACTGCGGACGCCGCGACTGCCGAGGTCGGCGGGCAGGGCGGAGCGGCCGGTGCTTCGTCCCGCTGCTCCCGACCCCGGGCCGGCGCGGGTACCGAGGCCAGCGTCGACGACGTGGCCGCCGTACGCACGGCCGTGCCCGAAGGCCGCGGGGCGCTGTTGCCCTGGCCACGCGGGTGACTCCGCTGCCGAGGACGTGGGCCGACCGAAACCGCGGCGCGCCCGGACTCGCCCGACGGCCGCACAGCCGAGGCAGCTCCCGGGAAGACCGGACCCACACCGGGCACACTCCCCTGCCCGGCAACGACGGCCGGCGCGGGCCCTGCGCGGTCTGCATCTCTGGACACCCGCCCCACGGCGGGTGACCCGAGCACGGGCGCCGAACCCTCTGCCTGCTCGGACACCGGCCGCGTCGCGGGCAGACCGGGCGGAGCCTCCGACGAGTCCGCGAGCAGCCGCGATGCAAGCCCCGAACTCTCTGCCCGCATGGACACCGGCCGAGCCGCGGGCGAGCCGAGCGCAGGCTCTGACAGTTCGACGCCCGGGAGCGCCGCTCCGCTTTGTGGGCGGGGTGACCGGGGCAGTGGGGGTGCGGGGCTCGGGCAGCCTGGTGGGCTGTCTGACCAGCCCGGTGGCGGGGTGGCGTTCGGTGGGGGGACGGGACCCACCGACCGGGTGGGACTCGGCGCGCCCACTGCGCCCGTGGCCTCCGTGGTCTCCCGGGGATGCGCCACGATCGGGCCCGACCGGGCGGGCTTCGCGGGCTGGACGCTGGAAGCGGTGAGCGAGTCGTTGCCGGGGCCCCCCGCCGGCAGGCCGGCACTGGTCGCCCGGTGTCCGGGAATGTGTGTGGGCATACGTGGGTCTGCGCCGTTCTGCCGAGTCATGTGCTGATAGGGAAGCCTTGAGCGAGCGTAGCGTGACCGAGTCGATGCGCTGCGCTACCACCACCTGGCCGTCGCCCGTTCCGGTGGCGTTCACTCCGTCGCGGGAGTGGAACGCCGACCGGGCGCCGTACCGAGGTGGTTACCGGGCGTCCGTGACGCACCAACGAGCACCTCCGGCCCGACGATTCGTCAGCGGTCAGCGGATCACCCTCCAGTGCGATCCCGCACGCTGGACAAAACCGAGTGAACAGAGCTCGTAGAGCTGTTTGAGCACCTGCTCGGCGGGCAACGCGGTGCGCAGCGCGAGCGTGCTGACGGGTGCACCGACCCCACCGAGCGGGATCGCCTCCAGCACCTGGGCGGCCGCCGGGCGCAGCAGGTCCCGGGGGCGGGGGTCCGCCCGGGCCGGTGGGGCCAGGTCCGACCCGATCGCGCCGATCTGCTCGATCACCTCGGCCGCGTCGGTCACCAGGGTGGCGCCGCCGCCCCGGATCAGGGTGTGCACCCCGGCGGAGAGCTCGGAGGTGACCGGCCCGCAGACGCCCATGGTGTGCCGGTTCAGCTCCAGCGCCCGCCGCGCGGTGCTCAGCGCACCGCTGCGCGGCGCCGCCTCGACCACCACCGTGCCGCGGGTCAGCGCGGCGAGGACCCGGTTGCGCAGCACGAAGCGGAACCGGTTGGGCCGCTCCCCCGGCGGCAACTCGCTGACCAGCTGGCCCTGCTCGGCGATCCGCCGGATCAGCCCGCTGTTGCCCTGCGGGTAGCAGACGTCCACTCCGCAGGCGAGCACCGCGACGGTCATCCCGCCGACCGCGAGCGCCCCGCGGTGGGCTGCCGCGTCGACGCCGTAGGCGGCCCCCGAGCAGACCACCCAGCCCCGCTCGGCGAGCGCGGCGGCCAGCTCGGTCGCCACGTGCGCGCCGTAGGAGGTGCAGGAGCGGGCGCCGACCACCGCGACCGAGCGCAGCGCGAGCAGCCGCAGCGAACCGGTGCCCAGCACCCACAGACCGATCGGCGCCACATCGGCCAGGTCGGCCAGTTGGCTGGGCCACTCGGCGTCGGCCGGCGCCAGGAAGCGGCCGCCGAGGGCCTGCACCCTGGCCAGGTCGGCGGCCGGATCGGTGAGCGCCAGCCGCTGGCCCAGCACACCGAGCCGGTACTGATCGATCCTCAGCTCCCGGTGGGTGTCGCCGCGGCGCAGCAGCTCGACCAGCTCCACTGCCGAGTGCGCCCGCAGCCAGCGGCCCACCGCCGCGGTGCCCGGCTCGACCACCCGGGTCAGCGCCATCCGGGCCAGCCGTTCCGCCTCGAGCTCGGGCGGGCGGACGACGGGCTCCGGCCCCGACCCCGGCCCCGACTCGAACCCGGACTCGAACTCGGACTCGGGCGAGGGAAGAACGCCTTCGCGATCGGACTCGGGCGAGGGGCCGGCAGCCCCGGCCTCGGGCTCGGGCACGACCGCGACGGACTCCGCCCCGGGCTCGGGCACCCCGGTCATGACCCACCGCCGGTTCCGGCGAGCGAGCGCACCCCGCTGGGGAAGCCCCGCCGCAGGGCCAGCGCCGTCCGCACCTCGGCCGGCCCGGGGAGGTCCCGCCCGGCCAGGTCGGCGATCGTCCAGGCCACCCGGAGCACCCGGTCCAACCCGCGGGCCGTGAGCAGGCCCCGCTCCATCTCTCGCTCGGCGTCGGCGAGCGAGCCTTCGGCCGGGCGCCACCGGGTGCGCAGCTCCCGGCCCGGCACCTGGGAGTTGGTGCACCAGGGCGTACCGGCGAGCCGGGCCAGGGCACGCTCCCGGGCGGCCCGGACCCGCGCCGCCACCACCTCGGTGCGCTCGGCCCCGTGCTCCCGGCCGAGCAGTTCGGTCCGGGTCACCGGTTCGACCTGGACCCGGAGGTCGACCCGGTCCAACAGCGGCCCGGAGAGCCGGGCCTGGTACCGGCTCACCATGCTCGGGGTGCAGTCGCACCCCTCACCGCGCCGGGAGTACCGGCCGCACGGACAGGGGTTGGCCGCCAGGCAGAGCAGGAACTTCGCCGGCAGCCGCAGCGAGCCGGCCGAGCGGGCGATCACCACCTCGCCCGACTCCAGCGGCTGGCGCAGCGCGTCCAGCACCCGGACCGGGAACTCCGGCGCCTCGTCCAGGAAGAGCACCCCGCGATGGGACAGCGACACCGCCCCCGGCCGGGGCAGACCGCTGCCGCCGCCCACGATGGCCGGCATGGTGGTCGAGTGGTGCGGGGCGCAGTAGGGCGGCAGGTCGATCAGCGGCCGGCCGGGCGGCAGCAGGCCGGCCACCGAGTGCACGGCGGTGACCTCCAGCGCCTCGGCCCGGGTGAGCGGCGGCAGCAGCCCGGGCAGCCGCTCGGCGAGCATCGTCTTGCCGGCCCCCGGCGGGCCCTTCAGGTAGAGGTGGTGGGCCCCGGCGGCGGAGATCTCCAGGGCCCGCCGGGCCTCCTCCTGCCCGGCCACGTCGGCCAGGTCGGGACCGAACTCCGGATCGACCCCGCCCCGGCGGATCGCCGCGCCGGGCAGCAGCAGCCCGGACATCAGCGGGTCGGGCCCGCCCACCGCGGGGTCCGGCGGCTCGTCGGGCACCGGAGCGTCGGTGAGCAGCGCGATCAGCTGGCGCAGGCTGCGCACCCCGAGCACCGAGACGCCGGGGACCAGGGCCGCCTCGGCCGCGGTCTGCTCGGCCACCACCACCTGGCGGTACCCGGCGTCGGCGGCGGCCAGCACCGAGGGCAGCACCCCGCGCACCGGCCGGACCCGGCCGTCCAGCCCCAGCTCGCCGATGATCAGCAGGTCGGCGATGGCCGGCGGCGGCAGGCGCTCGGCGGCGGCCAGCACCGCGCAGGCGACCGCGAGGTCGAAGCCGCTGCCGCTCTTCGGCACCGAGGCCGGGCTGAGCCCGACGGTGAGCTTGCGCTGCGGCCAGCTCTCGCCGGAGTTGACCACCGCGGCCCGGACCCGGTCCCGCGCCTCGCTGAGCGCCTTGTCCGGCAGGCCGACCAGGGTGAAGGCGGCGACGCCCGGCTCGAGGTCGGCCTGCACCTCGACCACCACGCCGTCCACCCCGAGCAGGGCCACCGAGCAGGTGCGGGCGAAGGCCATCTCAGATCACCCCCCGCAGGTGCTCGACCAGCGCGGCGCCACGCGCCCGGCTGATCACCGAGACCAGGTCGATCCGCACCCCGTCGGGCGGCAGCGGCACCTCGGCGGCGGGCAGCACCGGCAGGACCGGATCACCCGGGCCGGGCCCACCGGCCACCCCGTCACCCGCCGCAGCCGGGCGGGCCGGACTCGGTTCGCCGCCGCCGCGGCCGGGCACGGCGGGGCCGGCGCCCGCGAGGGCCGGGACGGCGAGGTGCGCGAAGTGCGCGGGCCAGCGCTCGACCAGCCAGCGCTCGGCCAGCCGCCGCAGTCGCTCGGCCTTGGCCGGCCCGAGCGCCTCCGTGGGCTGTTGGAACCCGTGCTCGGACCGGGTCTTGACCTCGCAGACGGCGAGCGTCCGGTCGTCCAGCGCGACCAGGTCGAGCTCGCCCTCCGGACACCGCCAGTTGCGTTCCAGGACCCGCAGGCCCTGCTCGGTGAGCCGACGGGCGGCCACCTCTTCGCCGTAACGGCCCAGGGCCGTCTGTGCGTGTCGCACGGCAATCACCTCCGGACACGGAGGTTGCCGCCGGACGGCCACGGCGGCGAGGGGGTGTCGTCAGGCTGTGGACAACTCGGGGGTTGTGGACGGCGGCGATCCCCCACACGGACCAACCGTGAGGAGGATCATCGGACGAACCAGGCTCGGCCCCCGAAGCGGGATCGCGTCCCGAAGCGGGCCCGCCTCCCGAACCGGGATCGCCTCCCGAACCGCCCTCAGCTCCCGAAGCCGGCCTCGTCCGAGGGCAGCTCCAGGTCGCTCTTGGCCAGCTCCTCGATGTTCACGTCCTTGAAGGTCAGCACCCGCACCTTGCGCACGAACCGGGCCGGCCGGTACATGTCCCACACCCAGGCGTCGGCCATCGAGACCTCGAAGAACACCTCGCCCTGCACCGAGTGCACCTGCAGCTCGTAGTCGTTCGTGAGGTAGAACCGGCGCTCGGTCTCGATCACGTACTTGAACAGGCCGACGACGTCCTTGTACTCCCGGTAGAGCTTGAGCTCCATCTCGGTCTCGTACTTCTCGAGATCTTCGGCACTCATGCAGGCGTCCCCTCAGCTCGTCGAGTCCCTCACCATTGTGGACCACGCCACCGCCGCTCAGAGGCGGACCGGCGGGACCGGCGGTCCCTGGCTCAGCACCAGGTCCAGCAGCTCGGCCAGCCGCTCCGGGTAGACCTGCTCGGCCGTCCGGCGCAGCTGGTCCGTCGTCCACCAGCGCGCCTCGCTGAGCTGGGCGCGCTCGTCGGCCGGGCTGCCGGAACTGTCCAGCTCGGCCGGCCCCGCGCCGGTGGTCCGGGCCAGGTAGAAGGACTGGTGCTGCCGGTAGCGCTCGCCGTCGTAGCAGAACTCGGCCAGGTCGACGGCGACCACCGGGCCCAGCTCGACCCCGGTCAGCCCGGTCTCCTCGGCCAGCTCGCGCAGCGCCGCCGTGCGCCCGTCCTCGCCCGGTTCCAGCCCGCCGCCCGGCGTGAACCACCAGGTGCGCGCCGGTTCCGCCGGATCGAAGCCGTGGAACAGCAGCACCCGGTCCGCCGCGTCCAGCAGCAGCACCCGGGCGGCCTCCCGCCGCCGCACCGCCGGTTCGTCCGCCGCCATCCCGATCACCCGCTCGACCCCGTTCCCCGCGCTACCTGCGCAGCCGCCGGCCCAGCGCCGCCACCGGCCCGGCCAGCGAGGTCAGCACGATGAGCACCACCCCCGCCGGCATCGCCGAGACCAGCCAGCGCACCGGACCGGGCCCGCTCGCCGCCGGACCGCCCAGCGCGTCGAAGGCCACGGTACGCCCGAGCAGTCCGGCGTGACCGGCCGGCCAGACCGTCGCCTCCACCCGGCCCTTCACCACGCCGACCGGCACCGTCCCGTCGAAGTCGCCCAGGTGCACCCGGGAGTCCAGCGAGCCGGTGCGGTTGTCGCCGAGCAGGAACAGCCGGCCGGCCGGCACCTTGGCGCTGAAGTCCGCGCTCGGCGGACCGCCGGCGGCCAGGTAGGGCTCGTCGATCGGCGTGCCGTTGACCGTGATGCGGTGCTGCGCGTCGCAGCAGGCCACGGTGTCGCCGCCGATCCCGATCACCCGCTTGACCATGGTCTCGTTGCCCCAGGTCGGGTCCTGGAAGACCACCACGTCGCCGCGCCCGATCTTGCCGCCGTCCACCGCGCGGGCGAGCACGGTGTTGCCGACGGCGATGGTCGGCTCCATCGAGCCGGTGGGGACCGAGTAGACGCGGTAGAGGAAGGCGGTGAGGCCGAAGCCGCCGAGCAGCAGCACCAGGCCGAGCGTCAGCGCGATCCCCTGCAGCACCCCGCCGACGGTCGGCCGGCTGCGGCCCAGCGGGTCGTCGACATCGGCGGAGGCGCTAAAGGAGGCGCCGGAGGAGGCGCCGGGGGCGGGCTCCGCGGCGGCGGCCGGAGCCGGGTCGGGACCGGGGGTGTCTGCGGCGAGCCTGCTCATCGGGACCGTCCTGGTGGCGTGGGGGTGCCGCCCGGCCGCGGGCCGGGGCGGGCCGGACACGGCGGCGGGCCGTGGTACGTCCGAGCAGATTACTCGTCGGTACCACGGCCCGCGCAAGAGCCGGAGCGGCCGGAACCCGGCCGGAACGGCGGGAACTCAGCCGCAACGGCGCCGAACCCGGCCCTCAGCCACGCCGACGCCGCCGCCGCATCCACCAGGCCACCGGCAGCGTCCCCACGGCCCCGAGGGTCGGCGGCACCAGTCCGGAGGCGGCCGAGATGCCCTTCTGGCTGAAGGTGGACGGCACCGGCAGGGTGGACCAGTGGTTCACCGGCCAGGCCACCACGAAGGCCCGCCCGACCACGTCGTTGACCGAGACGAAGCCGCCACCGGGCTCGCTCTTGGTCGGCGGCTGGTCCTGGTGGAACCGGGAGTCCAGCGAGTCGTTGCGGTGGTCGCCCATCACCCAGATCGCGTTCTGCGGCACCTTGACGGGCCCGAACGGCGTGCCGCCGCAGGGGTTCGCGGGCACCATGCCGGGGGTGTAGACGTACGGCTCGTTCAGCGGCACGCCGTTGACCTTGAGCGGACCGTTGCCCTGGCACTCGATGGTGTCGCCGGACACCCCGATCACCCGCTTGATCAGGTCCTTCTCGTTGGCCGACGGCATCAGCCCGATGAAACTGAGCCCGTCCTGGATCCCGCGGAGCACCGCGTTGGAGCTCGGCTGGGAGGTCTCGCCGTCGCCCAGCCAGCCGCCCGGGTCGTGGAAGACCACCACGTCGCCGCGTTCCGGCTTGGAGCCGAACCACGGGGTGAACTTGTCCACCAGCACCCGGTCGCCGATCTGCAGGGTCTGCTCCATCGACGCCGACGGGATCGAGAAGGCCTGGACGAAGAAGGTCTTGATGACCAGCGCCAGGACCAGGGCGATCCCGATCAGGATCGGCAGCTCCTTCCAGAACGAGCGCTGCTTGCGCTCGCCGGACGGCTTCTTCTCCTTGACGTCCTCGTCGGTCCCCGTCGGCTGCGACGGACCGTCCGCGGCGGAGTCGGGCTGGCCGCCGGCGGCGGGGCCGCCGGGCTCACCCGGGCCGGTGGGACCGCCCGCGCCGGCCGCACCACCGGGGCCTGCGCCCGGGCCGCCCTGGCCGTCGGCGGGATCCGCTGGCTGTCCGGATTCGGTGGACTGGGCCGTGCGGCCGCCGGAGCCCTCAGGCTCACCGGCCCCGCGGGCGCCGATCACCAGATCCCCCACGACTTCTCCTCCCTGCTGTGCGGACGGCTCTCGCCCGCGTACACGGTGCCGGGCGGTGGGCACCTCCCGGTGCCCGACCGCAGACTGGGGCCGGGCCGCCCAGGCACGGGCGTCCCGACTCCGGCACAGCCTTCGGATCAAGCCCCCGCGGCCCGGCCCCGGGGACTTCTGCACTTCTCTATCACTCCGAGTGGTCCACCCGGGTCCTCCCACACGGCACCCGGTCGGACCCGGGGCGGACCGTCAGTCGGCGCCGGCCGACCTGCGGGCCGCCCGCCAGCGCCGCCGGGCCGCCGGTGAGCCGCCACCGAGCGGTCCGCGACGGCGGCGCAGCAGGGCAGGCGAGACACCCAACATCCCCATAACGAGTGAGGGTTCCAGGGGATCCGGGCTGAGCCGGGGGGATTCCCGACCGCCGGACGGGCCGAGTGCCGCGGGCGTGCGGTAACCGGGCGCACCGAGTGCCGCGGGCGTGCGGTACGTGGGCCGGGACAGTCCGTGCAGCCGGTCGAGCGGCCAGCCGATCATGAAGGCCCGGCCTATCACGTCGTCCACCGGCACGGTGCCCTGGCCGGGGCCGTTCATGTGGTAGCGGGAGTCCGCCGACAGGTCGCGGTGGTCGCCCATCACCCAGAGGTGCCCGGGCGGAACGGTGACCTGGAACGGGATCCGCGAGGGCGGGTTGCCCGGGGCCAGGTAGGGCTCGTCGATCGGCGTGCCGTTGACCGTGACCCGGCCCTGGGCGTCGCAGCAGGCCACGGTGTCGCCGCCGACCCCGATCACCCGCTTGATCAGGTCCTGCTCGTTCGAGGAGGGCAGCAGCCCGACGAAGCTGAACGCGTTCTTGATCGCGCGGCCGACCGGTCCGCTCCGGTCCGCGCTCGGCGAGCCCTCCAGCCAGCCGCCGGGGTCCTTGAAGACCACCACGTCCCCGCGCTGCGGGGTGGCGCCGAACCAGGGGGTGAACTTGTCCACCAGCACCCGGTCGCCGATCCGGATGGTCTGCTCCATCGACCCGGACGGGATCACGAAGACCTGGACGAAGAAGGTCTTCAGGGTGAGCGCCAGCAGCAGGGCGACCCCGGCGATCAGCGGCAGCTCGCGCAGCAGCGAGCGCCGGCCGCGGCGGGCCGCACGTCGCGCGGTGCGCCGGCGCTCCGCCCGGCCGCGGGGCACCGCCGGTGCCTGCTCGGCGGCCTCGACCGGCTCGGCGGACGTCCTACCGCGACTGCCCACGGCCACCGCCCTTCGCCGCCGCGACGGCCGCGAAGCCGGGCGGGGTGTCCAGCGAGGACCAGTGCCCGACCGGGAGGATCACCCAGTCGGCGCGACCGATCACCTTGCGGACCGGCACGTAACCGCCGCCCGGGTCGCCCAGGTGGTTACGCGAGTCGTTGGAGTCGCTGCGGTGGTCGCCGAGGACGAAGAGCTCTCCGGGCGGCACCTGGATGTCGAAGCCGACCGTGGAGGGGGTGTCGCCGGGGAACAGGTAGTCGGACTCGGCCAGCGGGACGCCGTCGACGGTCAGTGCGTGGTCGCCGGGGTGGTAGGTCACCCGGTCGCCGCCGACCCCGATCACCCGCTTGACGAAGATCGAGCCGTCCGAGGAGAGGCCCAACATGGCGCCGAGCTCGCTGAGGTCGGCGCCCAGGCCGCTCCGGTTGTCGCCGCCCGGCACCAGGGAGTCGGTGGCGTCGAAGACCACCACGTCGCCGCGGTGCACGGTGCCGCCGAACTGGTAGGCCAGCTTGTTCACCAGCAGCCGGTCGCCGGGCCGCAGGGTGTTCTCCATGGAGCCGGACGGGACCACGAAGGGCTGCACGACGAAGATGTTGACCAGCAGCAGCACCAGCAGGCAGATGCCGCCGAGCTTGGCCAGGTAGCCCAGCGACCAGCCGGGCTGCGGCGGCTCGTCGACACCGGTGTCAGTGTCGACACCACCATCGGCCTCGACACCGGCGCTGACGTCGGCGACGACGCCCTCGCCCCCGCCCCCGCCCGGCGCAGAAACGGCCGCGGACCGCGACGGACGCCCCGCACCTTCGGGTGCCAAGGCGCCGTCGCGGTCCGCGATCGGTTCATGCGTGCTCATCGGGCTGAGCTTAGCGGCCAACCCTGAGCGTGCCGCACCCCACGGGCGCGGCGGAGGCGACTCAGCGGTCGCGCTTCTCCTTGATCTTCGCGGCCTTGCCGCGCAGGTCACGGAGGTAGTACAGCTTCGCCCGGCGGACGTCACCGCGGGTGACGACCTCGATCTTCTCGACGACCGGGGTGTGCACCGGGAAGGTGCGCTCCACACCGACGTTGAAGCTGACCTTGCGGACGGTGAAGGTCTCACCGATGCCCGCACCGTGGCGGCGGATCACGACGCCCTGGAAGACCTGGACACGGGAGCGGTTGCCCTCGATGACCCGGACGTGGACCTTCAGGGTGTCGCCGGGGCGGAAGGCCGGGATGTCGGTGCGCAGCGAGGCCGCGTCGACAGCAGCGAGCTTGTTGCTCATGATGCTCTCCATCGCAGGCGCCACGGGCCGCCCACGGAAATTCGTCTCGACAGGGTGCGTTGCGGGTCGCGTCGGCCCTCGGCGATCCCCCCGTGGCGGGGGCGCCGGACCACCGGTCTCCGTGGAGGAGGCCCGGCGACAGACAACAGCGGCCTATTCTTCCACAGCCCCGGCGGCACGGAGAAATCGGCCGTGCTCCGGGTCCCAGCCGAGGCCGAGCACGCTGAGCGCCTCCCGCTCCTTCTTGTCGAAGGCCTCCGGGCGCCACCGCTCGACCAGGTCGGGGCGGTTGGCCAGGGTGCGGGCGAAAGCCTGCTCGCGCCGCCAGCGGGCGATCCTGCCGTGGTTGCCGCTGAGCAGCACCTCGGGCACCTCGCGGCCGCGCCACTCGGCGGGCTTGGTGTACACCGGGCCCTCCAGCAGGTCGGCCATCGCGCCGGGGGCGAAGGAGTCGTCGCGGTGGGACTCGGCGTTGCCGAGCACGCCGGGCAGCAGCCGGGCGATCGCCTCGACCATCACCAGCACCGCGACCTCGCCGCCGGCCAGCACGTAGTCGCCGATCGAGGCCTCGACCACCGGCATCCGGGTGGCCGCCTCCTCGATCACCCGCCGGTCGATGCCCTCGTACCGGGCCGGCGCGAAGGCCAGCCAGGGCCGGCCGGCCAGCTCCTGGGCCAGCTCCTGGGTGAACGGCACCCCGCTCGGGGTGGGCACCACCAGGGTGGGCAGCTCGCCCGCGGGGCCGGCCGCGCAGACCGCGTCCAGCGCCTCGCCCCAGGGCTCGGGCTTCATCACCATGCCGGGGCCGCCGCCGTAGGGGGTGTCGTCCACGGTCCGGTGCACGTCGTGGGTCCAGCCGCGCAGGTCGTGCAGGTGCACGTCGAGCTGGCCGCGGGCGCGGGCCTTGCCGACCAGCGAGACGTTCAGCGGCTCCAGGTACTCGGGGAAGATCGTGACGACGTCGATCCGCATCCCGTGCTGCGGGGTCCCCGACTCTGCGGTCCCCGGCTGCTCGGCGGCCGTCACCGGTCGCCCTCCGGGCCGCCGTCCAGCTCGGCCTCGACCTCGTCGATCAGCCCGGGCGGCGGGTTGATCACACAGCGCTGCTCCGCGAGGTCGATGGTGGGCACCAACTGCTCGACGAAGGGCACCAGCACCTCCTTGCCGTCCGGCCTGGTCACGGTCAGCAGGTCCTGGTAGGGCAGGTGGACCACCTCGGTCAGCTCGCCGACGAGGGTGCCGTCGAGCAGCACCACGTCCAGGCCGATCAGCTGGTGGTCGTAGTACTCGTCGTCCTCCTCGGGCCGCTCGTCCGGGTCGACCTCGGAGATCAGCATGGTGTTGCGCAGCGCCTCGGCGGCGGTGCGGTCCTTGATCCCGGCGAAGCGGACCAGCAGCCGGCCGCTGTGCACCCGACCGGACTCGACGGTCAGCGGGCCGACCCCGGCCGGGTCGGTGAGCAGCACCGCACCCGGGCCGAGCCGCAACTCCGGCTCGTCGGTGCGGACTTCGACGAAGACGTCCCCCCTGATGCCGTGGGCACGGCCGATCCGGCCGACGACGAGCTGCACGCGGTACTCCTGAACACGAGAGAACACGAGAGAAGTGCGCACTCGGTCAGCACGCACCGGAAAAACAAAAGATCCGGCCGGAACGCGTCACGCGTCCCGACCGGATCCCAAGCGACGGTGACCGTCAGCGCAGGTTGTCCACGTCGACCAGGTCGACCCGGACGTTGCGACCGCCGAGCGCGCCCACCACGGTGCGCAGCGCACGCGCGGTGCGACCGCCGCGGCCGATCACCTTGCCGAGGTCATCGGGGTGCACCCGCACCTCGATGGTGTTGCCCCGACGCAGGTTGCGCGAACGCACCTGCACGTCGTCGGGGTGCTCGACAATGCCCTTGACCAGGTGGTCGAGGGCGTCCTCGATCACGCTCAGGCCTCGCTGGCGGCGTCGGTCTCGGCCTCGGCCTTGTCCGACTTCTTGGCCTTCGGGGTGATGGCGACACCGGTGGTGGCGTCCTCGAAGCCGGCGACGGCCTTCGCGAACAGGTGCGAGAAGTCCTCGACCTTGGGCTCGGCGACCTTCAGCGGCTCCGGAGCCGGCAGGCCCTTGAACTTCTGCCAGTCGCCGGTCAGCTTGAGGATGGCGAGCACCGGCTCGGTCGGCTGGGCGCCGACGGACAGCCAGTACTGGGCACGGTCGCCGTCGACCTCGATCTTCGAGGGGTTGTAGGTCGGCTGGTAGATGCCGATCTCCTCGATCGCGCGACCGTCACGCTTGGTGCGCGAGTCGGCGACGACGATGCGGTAGTGCGGGGAGCGGATCTTGCCGAGACGCTTGAGCTTGATCTTGACTGCCACGGGAGTGGGTTCTCCTGGAGTTGACGTGGGTGAGGGGCCGCGCTCCGCGTGGGGTTGCGGGGTCGGCCTCCCGAATGACACGCCAGCCGTAGGAGAGAGGGGTCCTGTTGGCTGCCGGGTATCAGCTATCGATTGTGCCACACGGGGCAGCGCTCCCCCGACCGGGGCAGACCCGGTCGGGGGAGCGCTGCGGAGGTGCGGGGGTCAGGAGATCTTGAAGGGCTGCTGGCAGGCACCGCACACGATCGACGCCTGGGCCAGCACCGAGGGCACCACCCGGACGTTGCGGCCGCAGCCGCAGACGGCCTTGACCCGGACGCCGCCACCGGACGAGCCGTGCCGGGCGGCCGGACCGCGGAAGGCGCGGAGCACTCCGCCGTCCGGGCTACCGGCCACCGCCTGCTGGTGGGCGCCGAGGGCGCGCTCCAGCCGCTCGATGGTCGCGGCGTACTTCTCCTGGGTCTCGACCAGCATGGTCACCTGGGAGAAGCCGCTGCTGGCGTGCGGCTCGACCGGGTGGGCGAGCCCGAGTTCCGAGGCGAGCAACAGGAAGCGGCGGTTGTGGTAGCGCCCGGCCCGGGAGGTGTCCCGGATGTCGCGGGCGGCGGCCAGACCGTGGGCGGCCTCGTGCAGCAGGCGCTCGAAACCGAGCTGGGTGCCGCAGGCCGAGGACGACTCGCCGATCAGCGCCTCGGGCGAGGCCAGGTCGGGGAGGTCGCGGTGGTAGGCCTGGATGTCGCTCCAGGCGGCGGCCAGTTCGGCCGCGAGAACGAGAGGCTGTGTCGTGCTCACGCTATGCCAACGAGGGAGTCGGTTCCGGCGTTCCATTCTGCGGCGCTCTCCAGGAATTCCCGGAGAACTCTCAGCTGGGCGTGACATTCACGCCGGTGAGCGTTCGAAATCTGACGCAAGACCAACCCCCTCGGTGTCTGCACCCGGTGTTCATCACCGGGTCGCCCGATTCCCAGGCACGGCAGATGGCCGCGCCGAGTTGTTTCGGCCCGTGTCCTGTCGTGATTTTGACAGGGCCACGGGCCGTACACCGTACCGCTAGTTCGCCCGCACTGGGAGTTGACCGGCCAGTAGACGAGACAGTGTCACCTGTTGGTTACTCAATCGGCGAGGGCATAAGGCATTTAGTACGCCCGAGCAACGATCGCGACATTGCCTTCCTGATCGTCGGCGGTCGGCACCGAACCGTCCGCGGCGACGATGCAGCGCACCGAGACGCCCTGCTCGGCCAGCTTGGCCTCGCCCTGCGGGCCGAGGTCCGCCCAGGAGATCCGGCCCCAACCGGTGACGGCCGCCTCGACCGCCTCGTCGATCGTCGTCACGTCGACGGTGCGGGCCTCGCGGCGCTCCCGGGACGCGGCCAGCAGCAGCGCCTGGTCCTCCTCGAGGATGCCGGGCAGCAGGGCGGCCAGGGTGTCGATCGCCACCGGCTCCTTGCCGCCGGCGATCCGGCGGACCAGCATCGCGGTGCCGGCCTCCAGGTCGCGCGGGCCGACCTCGATCCGCAGCGGCACGCCCTTGAGCTCCCAGTCCACCGCGCGGCGGCCGAACGGGGTGTCGGTGCGGTCGTCCACCACGGTGCGGATGCCGGCGGCCTCCAGGGCGGCGCCGATCTCGCGGACCTTGGCGATCACCGCGTCCTCACCCTTGATCGCCAGCACCACGGCCTGCACGGCGGCCAGCCGCGGCGGCACCCGCAGGCCGTTGTCGTCGCCGTGCGACATGATCAGGCCACCGAGCATCCGGGTCGAGACGCCCCAAGAGGTCTGCCAGACGTACTCGCGCTCGGCGCCCTGCAGCTGGTAGGTGGTGTTGAAGGCCTTGGCGAAGTTCTGGCCCAGCTCGTGGCTGGTGCCCATCTGCAGCGCCTTGCCGTCGCCCATCATGCCCTCCAGGGTGAGGGTGTTGATGGCGCCGGCGAACCGCTCCTTGGCGGTCTTGCGGCCGAGCACCACGTCGATGCCCAGCACGTTGCGCATGAAGTCGCCGTAGACCTCGGTGTGGATCATCGAGGCGTAGTCGCGGGCGTCCTCGTACGTGGCGTGGGCGGTGTGGCCCTCCTGCCAGAGGAACTCGGTGGTGCGCAGGAAGACCCGCGGGCGCAGCTCCCAACGGACCACGTTGGCCCACTGGTTGATCAGCAGCGGCAGGTCGCGGTGGCTCTGCACCCACTTCGCGAAGTACTCGTTGATGATCGTCTCGGAGGTCGGCCGGACCACGACCGGCTCCTCCAGCTGCTTGCCGCCACCGTGCGTGACCACGGCGAGCTCGGGGGCGAAGCCCTCGACGTGCTCGGCCTCCTTGGTCAGGTAGGACTGCGGGATGAACATCGGGAAGTAGGCGTTCTGCGCGCCGGCCTTCTTGATCCGCGCGTCCATCTCCTGCTGCATCCGCTCCCACAGGCCGTAGCCGTACGGTCGGATGACCATGGTGCCGCGCACCGGACCGTTGTCGGCCAGCTCGGCCTTGTTGATCAGGTCCTGGTACCAGCGGGGAAAGTCATCTGCCTGGGGGGTGAGAACGGGAGCCTTAGCCATGGCCGAATCGTACGGCGCGCGACGGTCCTGGTGTGAATCGTCGCCGCCGGGCGAGACGCGCCGTCGGCACCTCCCGGGGGAACGCCGGGACGCCCGGCGTCCCGGCGCCGACCGCAGGGGGGCGCACGACCGCCGGGTCCGCGTGCCCCGGCGCGCTCCTCTGGACGGCGCGCCCGCGCCGCTGTTCGCTTGAGTGGGCCCGACAGTGGGGGGAGCACGCCGAGCACTGGGGGAGCAACCGTGGGGGGAGCATCCGCAGCACGTCCGACCCGGACCTGATGGGAGGCCACCAGATGGCTTCAGCGCACGGCACGACCCTGGCCGCACCGATCCAGCCGACCAGTGCGGCGCGGGCCCGCGACTGGGCCGAGATCCAGGAGCGCACGCTGGTCCCGCTCTACCAGGCGGTGCACGAGCGACTGGCGGTCGGCCCGGCCACCAGCCTGCTGGACCTGGGCTGCCGCTCGGGGCTGGCGCTGCTGCTCGCGGCGGGGCGCGGGGCGCAGGTGGCCGGCCTGGAGCCGGACCCGGAGCTGCGCGACCTGGCGCGGGCCCGCCGGCTGCCGGTCGCGCACCGCCCCGCCACCCGGTCGGCGCACGGGGTGGTCACCGTCTTCGAGCCGCTGCGACTGACCGGCGACCCGCTGCGGGCGGCTCGCGAGGCGGCGCGCCTGGTGCTGCCGGGCGGGCTGGTCGCGCTGGCGGGCTTCGGGCCCCGGGGGGCCTGCGAGAGCGACGCCGTGCTGGAGGTGGCCCGGCGCCGGGCGGGTGCGGCGGCCCGCGGGGTCGACCCGTTCCGACTGGACGGCACGGCCGAGCTGGCCCGGCTGGCGGCCGCGGCGGGGCTGCGGGTGGTCACCGAGGGGCAGGCGGACTGCCCGTTCGGCTACCCCGACCTGGACAGCGCGGTGCGCGGGCTGCTGGCCACCGGCTGGTTCGACGCTGCGATCGCCTACGCGGGCGCTGCGCCGGTGGCCAAGGAGGTCGCCGAGGCGCTGCTGCCGTTCACCCGCACGGACGACACCGTGCGGATGGCGAACGCCTTCCCCTACGTCGTGGCGAAGCGCAGCTGAACCGGGCAGCGCAGCCGAACCGGCCGACCGCGCGGGACCCGACCGGGGCAGGCGCTCCCCTGCCCACCGCTCACTGCGCGCTCCGCTCGACGCCGGCGGCCCGGTAGGCGGCCTCCTCGTCCAGCGTCTCGTGCTCCAGCAGCGCCGCGGCCAGCGCGTCCAGCCGGTCGCGGTGCTGCTCAAGCTTCCGCAGCGCCTCCTCGTAGCACTCGGCGACGATCCGGCGCGCCTCCTCGTCCACCGCGTCCAGGGTGCTGGGCGCGGCGGAGAGCGCGTAGGCGCCCTGGGCGTCGTCGGGGATCGCGGTGAGCCGGCCGACCCGCTCGCTCATCCCCCAGCGGCCAGCCATCCCGCGGGCCAGGTTGCCGACCTGCTCCAGGTCGCTCTCCGCGCCCGTGGTGACCACCCCGTAGACCACCTGCTCGGCGGCCATCCCGCCGAGCGCGCCGATGATCCGCCCGCGCAGGTACTCCTCGGTGTAGGAGTAGCGGTCGGCCTCCGGGGTGGACATGGTGACGCCCAGCGCCCGGCCGCGCGGCACGATGGTGACCTTGCGGACCGGGTCGGCGCCGGGCTGCAGCATGCCGAGCAGGGCGTGGCCGCTCTCGTGGTAGGCGGTCCGGCGGCGGTCCGCCTCCGGCATCACCAGCGGTCGCACCGCGCCCAGTTGGACCTTCTCCAGGGCGTCGGACAGGTCGCGCTGGTTGACCGCGGGCTGCTTGCGCCGGACCGCCAGCAGGGCCGCCTCGTTGACCAGGTTGGCGAGCTCCGCCCCGGTCATCCCCGGGGTGCTCTTGGCCACCTCGGAGAGGTTGGTGCCGGTGGCCAGCGGCACGTCGCGGGCGTGGATGGCGAGGATCGCGGTGCGCCCGTCGCGGTCCGGCGGGCTGACGTTGACCACCCGGTCGAACCGGCCCGGGCGCAGCAGCGCCGGGTCGAGCACGTCGGCGCGGTTGGTGGCGGCCAGCACCACGACGCCCTCGGAGCCGGAGAAGCCGTCCATCTCGGTGAGGATCTGGTTGAGCGTCTGTTCGCGTTCGTCGTGCCCTCCGATCGCGTTGCCGCCGCCGCGCTTGCGGCCGATGGTGTCGATCTCGTCGATGAAGATGATCGCCGGGGCCACCTTGCGGGCCTCGGCGAACAGCTCGCGCACCCGGCTGGCGCCGACCCCGACGATCATCTCGATGAACTCCGAGGCGGAGGCGGAGAAGAACGGCACCCCCGCCTCGCCGGCCACCGCGCGGGCCAGCAGCGTCTTGCCGGTGCCGGGCGGGCCGGCCAGCAGCACCCCGCCGGGCATCTTGGCGCCCAGGCGGCGGTAGGCCTCCGGGTTCTTCAGGAAGTCCACCACCTCGGTCAGCTCGGCCTTCACCTCGTCGATGCCGGCCACATCGGCGAAGGTGGTGCGCCTGCCCTCCTCGGGGACCACCGGCTTGGGCGGGGCCTTGCGGCCGAGCGGTCCGCCGCCCAGGCCGCCCGCCAGCCGGCGGGCCAGCAGCATCCAGACCAGGATCAGCAGCAGCATCGGGGCCAGCGAGATCAGCAGGTTGGCCAGGAAGCTGCGCTGCTGCACCACCGGCTCTGCGGTGACCTCGACGCCCTGGCCGAGCAGGGTGCTGTAGAGGTTGTCGTTGGCGAAGGAGGGCCGCTGGGTGGTGAACTCCGAGTAGTTGCCCTTGCCGCCGTCGGGTTTGGGCGCGGCGGACTTCAGGGTGCCCTGGATGCTGTCGCCCTTGGAGTAGATCTTGGCGATGTTGCCCTTGTTCAGCTCGTTGTTGAACTCGGTGTAGGACACCGTGGTGCCGGCCCCGTTGCCGAAGAAGCTCAGCAGCAGGTCGCTGATCAGGAAGACCGCGAGGGCGGTGAGGATCAGCCCGGTCCAGCCGCCGGGCATCCGGCGGCGCGGCGGCACGGGCGGCGGCGGGGGCGGGGCACCCTCGGAGCGCCAGGGCTGGTCGGGGCTCTGACGCGGCGGCACGGGTTCGGTCACGTTTCGGACCATACGGGCCGAAAAGCTGACAATCCATCAGCAACGCCGCCGCGGCCGCTCCCCCGTGGTCAGCCCGTGGGCCACTCCTCCGCGGTCAGCGCGAACCGCTCGTGGTCGCGCCAGGCGCCGGTGAGGAAGAGCATCCGCGGGGTGAACCCCTCGTGCCGGAAGCCGAGCCGGCGGGCCAGGGCGATCGAACGGTCGTTCTCCGGCTGCACGTTGATCTCCAGCCGGTGCAGACCGAGGCCGCCGGCGCTCAGGTCGGCGAAGCAGGTGTCGATCACCAGCCGCATCCCCTCGGTCATCCGCCCGGTGCCCGCGTAGGGGAGGTAGCTGTCGTAGCCGAGCGCGGCGTTGCAGAACCGGCCCATCACGATGTTGGAGACGTTGCACTTGCCGACCAGGCCACCCTCGGCGGTGTCGATGATCAGGTAGCTGCGCAGTGCCGGTCCCTGACGCTGCAACAGGTCCGGCAGCCCGTCCGGCTCCACCGGGTTCCAGCGCCCGATGTGCTCGGCGGAGCGGCGGACCGCCGCGGCGTAGCCGACGACGTCGGAGGGCCTGGGGGCGCGGATGGTCACTCGGCTCATCCGGACATCATCGGGCATCGAACCGGGCCGCGATCAGCGGGCGTGCCGAAGGGCCGGTCGCGGCGACCGGCCCTTCGGGGTGCCTCGTACGGAGCCCGCCCGACGGCGGGCGGCGGACCTAGAGCAGGTCCTTGAACTCCTTGGGGAGCTCGAAGTCGGCCGGGCCCTTGCCCGCGCCGAGGCCGAAGGCGCCGCCCTCGGTCGGCTGCTGCCCCGCGCCCGGGCCGAGCGCCCGGCGCTCGGCGGCGGCCGCCTCCTCCTGGGCCCGCTTCAGCGGGTTGCCGCTCTTGCGCTTGCCCTTGGCCTGCGGCGCCTTCTTGGCCGACTTCTTGCCGCCGCCCATGCCCGGGATCCCCGGCATGCCCGGGATGCCCTTGCCGGAGGCCATCGCGGTCATCATCTTGCGGGCGTCGAAGAACCGCTCGACCAGGCTGCTCACCTCGCCGACCTGGACGCCCGAACCCTTGGCGATGCGCAGCCGGCGCGAGCCGTTGATGATCTTGGGGTCAGTCCGCTCGGCCGGGGTCATCGACTTGATGATCGCGCCGACCCGGTTGACGTCCTTGTCGTCGATGTTGTTGATCTGCTCGCGGATCTGGCCCATCCCGGGCAGCATGCCGAGCAGCTTGGAGATCGAGCCCATCTTCTGGACCTGCTCCAGCTGGCCCAGGAAGTCGTCGAGGGTGAAGTCCTTGCCGCCGCCCTGCAGCTTGGCGGCCATCTTCTCGGCCTCGGCCTGCGAGAAGGTCTGCTCGGCCTTCTCGATCAGGGAGAGCATGTCGCCCATGCCGAGGATGCGCGAGGCCATCCGGTCCGGGTGGAAGGCGTCGAAGTCGTCGACCTTCTCGCCGTTGGAGGCGAACATGATCTGCCGGCCGGTGACGTGCGCCACCGAGAGCGCGGCACCACCACGGGCGTCGCCGTCCAGCTTGGAGAGCACCACACCGGTGAAGTCGACGCCCTCGAGGAAGGCCTGCGCGGTGGTGACCGCGTCCTGGCCGATCATCGCGTCGACGGTGAAGAGCACCTCGTCCGGGTTGATCGCGGCCCGGATGTCGGCGGCCTGCTGCATCAGCTCGGCGTCGATGCCGAGGCGACCGGCGGTGTCGACGATGACGATGTCGTACTGCTTCTGCTTGGCGTACTCGATCGAGTCGCGGGCGACCTTGACCGGGTCGCCGACGCCGTTGCCCGGCTCCGGGCCGTAGAAGGCCACGCCGGCCCGGTCGGCCACCACCGACAGCTGGGTCACCGCGTTGGGGCGCTGGAGGTCGCAGGCGACCAGCAGCGGGGTGTGCTTCTGCTGCTTCAGCCAGTGGCCGAGCTTCCCGGCCAGGGTGGTCTTACCGGCACCCTGCAGACCGGCCAGCATGATCACGGTGGGGCCGGTCTTGGCGTACCGCAGCCGGCGGGTCTCGCCACCGAGGATGTTGATGAGCTCCTCGTTGACGATCTTGATGACCTGCTGGGCCGGGTTCAGCGCACCGGAGACCTCGACGCCGAGCGCGCGGTCCTTGATCTGCTTGATGAAGGCCCGGACGACCGGCAGCGCGACATCCGCCTCCAGCAGCGCGATCCGGATCTCGCGGGCGGTGGCGTCGATGTCCGCCTCACTGAGGCGGCCCTTGCCCCGGAGGTTCTTGAACGTCGCTGCGAGGCGGTCGGAAAGAGTGTCGAACACGTCGGTCGCGGGTCCCTTGCGGCATCGAGGTGAGTACGGTCGTCGCCCACCAGGGTATCCGGACCGCCCGCGGACGGACTCCACCCGGTCAGCGCAGCGCCTCGCGGACCCGTTCGGCCACCTCCGCCGCGACCGCCCCGGCCAGCCGGGCGCCCGCCGCGTCGGTCAGGTAGAAGGCGTCCACCGCCTCCGCGCCCAGGGTGCTGACGTGGGCGGTGCGCACCCGGACACCGGCGGCGTCCAGGGCGCGGCCGATCCGGTGCAGCAGGCCGGGGGCGTCGTGGGCGCGCACCTCCAGCACCGTGGCGGTGGCCGAGGCGTCGCCCGGCACCACCGCGACCACCGGGGGCGGGGTGCTGATGCCGCGGCGGTGCGGCACCGCGGCGTCGCGTTCGGCCAGCCGCCGGGACGGGTCCAGCGAGCCGTCCAGCGCCCGGCGCAGGTCAGCGCGGAGCCGGGCCGCCTCGGGCAGCTCGCCGAACTCGGCGGCCACCCGCCAGGAGAGCAGCAGCACCGGACCGGCCCCGATCGGGTCCAGCTCGCGCAGGGTGAGCGCGCGCACGGTCAGCCGGTTGAGCGCGAGCACCCCGGAGACCGTGCCGAGCAGCCCGGGACGGTCCGGGATGGCCAGCGCCAGCTCCACGCCCATCGGCTCGCCGGCCGTGGGGTCCTGCGCGTCCGCCCGCAGCGCCAGCGCGGGCTCCCCGGTCCGCGCGGCCTCCACCGCGAGCCGCTCCTCGGCCGCGGTGACCGCCGCCACCGCGGGCACCGGGCCGGCCCCGGCGAGCTGCGCGGCGGTCCGGTCCACCAGCGCGGCCACCAGCGAGGCGCGCCAGGCGCTCCACGCGGCCGGGCCGGTGGCCAGCGCGTCGGCCTCGGTCAGCGCGTGCAGCAGTTCCAGGTGCCCGGCGGTGCCCACCGCCTTGGCCAGCAGTTCGACGGTGGCCGGGTCGTCCGGGTCCCGACGGGTGGCGGTGTCGATCAACGTGAGGTGCTGGCGGACCAGCAGGGCCAGGCTCTCCGTGTCGTCCTGGTCGAAGCCCATCCGGGCCGCCATGTCCCGCACGATCACCTCGCCGGCCTGCGAGTGGTCCCCCGGCCAGCCCTTGCCGATGTCGTGCAGCAGGGCGGCGACCAGCAGCAGGTCCGGGCGGGCCACCCGGCGGGTCAGCGCGGCGGCGGCGATCGCGGTGCCGACCAGGTGGCGGTCGACGGTCCAGGTGTGCACCGCGTTGCGCTGCGGCCGGCACTGCACCCGCTCCCAGTCCGGCAGCAGCCGGGTGATCAGCCCCTCCGCGTCCAGCGCCTCCCAGACCGGCAGGCAGGCCTCGCCCGCGCCGAGCAGGGTGACCAGCTGTTCGCGGGCCTCGTCCGGCCAGGGCACCGGCAGCGGCCCGGTCTCGGCGGCCAGCCGGCGGGCGGTGGCGTGGCCGAGCGGCAGGCCGGCCTGGGCGGCGGCGGCCGCGGCGCGCAG
>NZ_JBNQTI010000061.1:28892-44697 GCF_050325825.1 Kitasatospora sp. LaBMicrA B282 | reverse complement strand
TGGCAGGTGCGCGGGGGAGCGGTGGACGGGGGGGCCGAGGCGGCGGCGGGGCGGCGGCGGTGCCGGGCTCGGGGGTCTCCCGGGCGATGACGAACCGCAGCGAACGGGTGTCGCTGACGCAGGCGTGCAGCGGCTCGACCACCTTGCGGTGGGCCGCGCTCTCGACCCAGCTCAGGAACGGCTCGGCGCTCTCCCACTCGCTGGTGATGAGCCACTGGGAGGAGTTGCCGAGCGACTGGCACAACTGGTCGCTGATGTGGCCCGGCACGCCCGCCACCTGATGGCGGATCTGCTCGTAGGCGTCCAGGAAGTTCGCCTCCTGGCCGTCGTGCACGTCCAGCAGCAGCACGACGCGCAACCGCGAGTTCGCGAGGGTGGGGTCCGGCCGGTCGGACAGGGTGGTCACGGTGCTTGTCCTCTCGCTCGCGCCAGGCCACCACGCTGTTCCGGGGCCTGATCGCATGCGTTCGATACTACGGACCGCTAAGGAACGCGCACGGTGCGTGAGTCGTGCGGGTGAACCTGCGGCCGGCTCGCGGGTCGGCGGGAGAAGCGCGGCCCGGACGGGAATACAGGAGCGCAGGCCCGCGCGGCCGCCGGATCCGGCGGACCGGCGCCCGAGGCCGCTCCCGTCCCCCGCACAGCTGGAGAGAGCTGATGACGTCGAAGGTCGACGACCGCGTGCCCGTCCTGATCGTGGGCGGCTCCCTGGTGGGGCTGTCCGCCTCGCTCTTCCTCGGCCGGCTCGGCATCGGCCACCTGCTGGTCGAACGCCACCCGCAGACCTCGCACCACCCGCGCGGACGCGGCAACAACGTCCGCACCATGGAGCTCTACCGCACCGCCGGGGTGGAGCCGCTGATCCGCGAGGCCGCCTCGGTGCTGGCCGACAACCACGGCATCCTGCAGGCCGGCACGCTCACCGGCACCGACCAGGAGTGGCTGTTCCGGAGCATCGACCCCGGCGGCGCGCTCTCCCGGCTCAGCCCGTCCGGCTGGTGCCTGTGCAGCCAGAACGACCTGGAGCCGGTGCTGCTGCGCCGGACCCGGGAGTTGGGCGGCGAGCTGCGGTTCGGGACCGAGCTGGTCTCCTTCGAGCAGGACGGGGTCGGGGTGAGCGCGGTGGTGCGGACCCGGGAGACCGGCGAGCTGCGCACGGTGCGGGCGGACTACCTGATCGCGGCCGACGGTCCGCGCAGCCCGGTCCGGGAAGCGCTCGGCATCGGACAGGAGGGCACCGGCGACCTGTTCCACAACGTCAGCATCACCTTCCGGGCCAAGAAGCTGGCCGAGGCGGTCGGCGACCGGCGGTTCATCGTCTGCTACCTGAGCAACCCCGAGGGCGCCGGCGCGCTGCTGCCCGTCGACAACGAGCAGGACTGGGTCTTCCACGCGCCCTGGCGGCCGGACGACGGCGAGACGCTGGAGGACTTCACCGACGAGCGGTGCACGGCGCTGATCCGCGCCGCCACCGGGGTGCCCGAGCTGGAGCTGGAGGTCACCGGAAAGGCGCCCTGGCACGCGGCCGAACGGGTGACGCGGCGCTACGCCGAGGGCCGGGTCTTCCTGGCCGGGGACTCCGCGCACGAGATGTCGCCGACCGGCGCGTTCGGCTCCAACACCGGGATCCAGGACGCGCACAACCTGGCCTGGAAGCTGGCCGCCGTGCTGCATGGCTGGGCCGGGCCGCAGCTGCTGGCGAGCTACGACGCCGAACGGCGGCCGGTGGCGCTGGCCACCGCCGCCCGCGCCTCGGCCCGCTCCGCCGAGCACCGCCACCCGGGCTACGACGTCAGCCCCGGCACCGGGCGGCAGGCCGGCATGCTCGCCGTGGTGCTCGGCTACCGCTACGACTCCACCGCCGTGCTCGGCGCGGCCGGCAGCGGACCGCTCCCCGAGGAGTTCCGGCCGGTGGCCGAGCCGGGCGGCCGGGCACCGCACCTGTGGCTGACCCGGGACGGCGAGCGGCTGTCGACGCTGGACCTGTACGAGCAGACGCCGGTGCTGCTGTGCGGGTCGCGCGGCGGGTCCTGGCAGGCGGCCGGCGAGCGGGCGGCCGCGCAGCTGGGCGTGCCGCTCGCCTGCCACCGGGTCGGCGCCGACGGGGACCTGGTCCCGGAGGCGGGCGCCGACTGGGGGCAGCTGCACGGGGTGGGCGAGGAGGGGGCGGTGCTGGTGCGGCCGGACGGGTTCGTCGCGTGGCGGTCGCCGGCGGGCACGGCCGATCCGGAGGCGACGCTGACCCGGGTGCTGCGCTCGGTGCTGAGCCTGACCTGACGGATGCTGACGGGCCCTGACGGATGCTGACGGGTCCCGACGGGCCCGCGGCGCGGTGGCGCCCCCGGGTGCGGGGGCGCTGCGGGGGCCGGGCGGTCAGCCGGTGACCAGGTAGCGCCCCGCCATGCCGCCCATCATGTGGTGCGTGACGTGGCAGTGGTAGACCCAGTCGCCCGGGTTGTCCTCCAGGTACTCGATGGTCAGCGTGGTGGCGGGCCCGATGATCTCGCAGTCCACCCAGCCCTGGTAGCCCTGGCGGCTGCGCCAGCGGTGCCCGTGCACGTGGAAGACGTGGAAGTCGGTGCCCAGCGAGGCGACCCGCCACCGCACCCGGTCGCCGACCTTCGCGGTGAAGGTCGGCGTGTTGTCGAGGAAGGCCCCGCCGCTGACCAGGTCGAGGCTCTGCGCGAGCGACGGGATGTCGGACTTGCTGGCGTCGTGCAGGAAGACCACGAACTCGCGGTCGACCTTCGGGGTCTGCTCGTCGGTGACCACCAGGACGCCGAACAGGCCCAGCTCGGCGCCCAGTTCGGTCATCGGGTCGTCGCCGCCGCCCGGCTTGGCGGCGGCGGCGCGGGCGCCCTGGTCCGGGTGGTCCGCAATATCCGGGTGGCCCGCGGTGTCCGGGTGGTCCGCGGTGTCCGGGGTGTTCGGGTCGTGCGCGGGGGCGGCGGCGGCCGGGGACTGCAGCGCCGAGTGGTCGTGGTAGAGCCAGGTGCCGACCGAGCCGGGCGGGCAGGTCCAGGTGTAGGTGTAGCTCGCGCCGACCGGAACGGCCGTCCCCGGCCGGTCCGGGGTCGCGGCCAGCCAGCCGCCGTCGCTGGCGCCGTCGTAGCGCACGCCGTGCGGGTGCACGCTGTGCGGCCAGCCGTAGTGCTGGTCGTTGTTGCGGAAGTGCACCTTGACCACGTCGCCCACCTCGGCGCGCAGCACCGGGCCGGGGATCCCGCTGTTCGCGCCGATGCCGTCCGGGCCGGGATCGGCGTCCAGCGGCCGGCCCCACTGCGGGGTGTAGGCGCGGAAGCCGATCGCCGGGAAGCTGGTCTGCTCCGGGGTGAAGTGGCGGCCCATCATGGGGTCGTGGCCGGTGGGCACCGCGTTGTGCTGGAACGAGTCGGCCTGGATCCAGTACTCGCGGACCTTGCCGGTGGGCTGGAACTCGTCGGCCGCGAAGGCGTCGCAGGGGTCGTCGCCGGCCCGGGTGGCGGGCCGGGCCTGGGCCGCGGTGGGGTCTGCGAGGGTCGCCGCGCCGGTCAGGGCGGCGACGGCGCCACCGCCGAGCAACTGCCGGAGCAGCGTGCGACGGGCGCTGGCGGGCGCGGGCGAGGGCGGGGTGGGCCGCGGCACCGGCGTCGGCCGCGGCGGTTGCGTGGGCTGGGGGGCGGGGTGGCCGGCGCCTCGGTGTTCGCGGCGGTTCACGGGTCGTGCCTGGTCAGCCGACATGGGTCCCTTTCGGCGAAGACGTGGATCAGCCTTGCTGCCGAGAGGCTAGGCACTCGCGGCCGCCACGCCCGGGACCTGTCCTGGCCGTTCGCCCGATCGGTCGATCCGCTTTGCTCCAGCCGCCCCCGCCGAGACCGGCCGACCCGCCCCGGCGCGGCGCGCCGCCGACCCACCGGGGGCCGGCGGCGCCGGGCCGCGGGATCAGTAGCGGCCCCACAGGATGAAGGTCTTCTGGGCGGTGTCACGCGGGCCCAGCTTGCGGATCTCGACGGTCTTCTGCATGCCTGTCACCTCCTTCCCTCCGGGTCTCCGCACCGTGCGCGCGACCGGGTCGTCGGCGCGCCGGTGGTTCCGAAGCATGTGATACCGACGAACGCGCTCACTGCGCATGCCGGCGTCGGCCGGATCGGCGACCGCCGCCTCGTCAGGCCCGGCCGCCGCAGAGCGGGCAGTCCGGTCGCCGGTCGCCCGTCAGGTAGCGCTGCTCCTGCGGGGCGACCAGGTTGAGCCCGAACTGGAAGCTGCGGCCGCCGAAGTCCGGCGCCCCGGTGAGGTGCGCCAGGACGGCGTGCGCCAGCATCAGGCCGCCCAGGCCCGCCGAGACCGCGGTGCTCGCGGCGATCTCGTCGTTGCCCGGCGGGGCCGGCTCGTCGGGCGTGACCAGCGGCGCCGGCGCGTCGTCGGCCAGGTCGAGGCTGTTCAGGTGCAGGCACTCGAAGCAGGCGGCCCCGCCCTGGGCGAAGCTCTGGGCCACGGTCACCGGCCCGACGTACCCGCCGGTCACCCAGGGGATCCCGGCCTCGTGGCAGGCCGTGTCCGCCCAGTGCTTCAGCTCCCACGGCTGGTCCGCGCAGAGCGCGAGCACGTCGCAGCGGGCCGCGAGCCGGCGCAGGTCCGCGACGCCCTCGACCTTGACCTCCTCGCCGGTGACGCCGATCGTCGAGTTCACCGCGCGCAACCGGGCCACGGCGGCCTCGACCTTGGACCGGCCGAGGTCGGCCTCGGTGTACAGGAACTGCCGGGTGAGGTTGGACAGTTCCACCTGGTCGTGGTCGACCAGGTGGAGGTTGCCGACGCCGGAGGCGGCGAGCGCCAGGGCCGCGCTCGACCCGCCGCCGCCGAGCCCGATCACCACGACCGTGGCCGCCTTGATCCGCTCCTGCACGCTCCATGCCGACGACCGCGGCGTCAGGTCGATCCAGCGGTAGAAGGCCTGGTTGCGCGAGTACCGCTCGCGTTCCGCCGCGCTGAGCAGGCGCGAGTCCTGCGCGGCTGCGGCCGCCTCCTCCAGGAACCCGCCGCCCTGGAGCGCCGCGAGCACGGCCGTCACGGTCCCGGCCGGCTGCCCGGAGTCCGCCGTCAGCTGTGCCGCGGTCCGCGTGCCGTCCACCAGCCGGATGACCTGCCAGAGCGAACCGTCGGGGTCGTCGATCGCCGAGGCGATGCCGAGGATGTCCCCGCCGATCTGGATCGTCCCGTCCACCCGGCGCAGCGCCTGGTGCTCGTGCTTGACCCGCGGGAGCCGGTACGGCGGCTGCGACTCCCCGGCGGAGGACGGTTCCTCGGCGGATGACATGGACTGACTCCACTCGTACGTTGACGATCCATCACGTGCGACGTGCCGATTGAGCCAAGAGAGCCGATGTGCTGATGTGACTGATGTAACACGAACGATACATAGCAGCTGACGACCCGTCAATGCGCGGGCCCCCGCCGCCGGCCCCTTCGACCTACCCGGAAAACCGTGCGACGGCGGGCCCGGCGGGCCGGTTGAATGGCCCGCATGTCCAGCACACCGCCGCCACCCGCCGAAGCCGTCGACCAGCTCCTCGCCGAGCTCGACCCGCTCGCCCACCCCGACCGGATGCGGCGACTCGCCGCCTGGACGAAGGCGACGAAGGCGCTGCGCCAGGACGGCGGCCCCAACCGCCTCCGGCCGCTGCTGACCGAACTGGACACCCGCGGCGCCTTCGGCCGGACACTGGCCGGCGTCGCCGCGACGATCGCCGAGGACGTCGAGTTCCTCGCCCCTCGGCTCACCGACCCCGACCCGGCGATCAGCCGCCAGGCGTTGAAGGCCGCACTCCACCTGCGGGTCCCGGACGAGGTGCTGGCGGCGGCGCTGACCGACGCACCCGCCGTGCTGCGCCACCGGCTCACCACCCTGATCGTGGCCCGCCGGCGCACCGCACTGGCGGAACGGCTGCTGCCCGCCGTCCGGCAGTCGTGGGGGGACGCGGCGGCCGCCCGGCTGTTGCCGGGGTGCGGACCCGAGGCCGTGGCCCGGCTGCTGCCCGGGCTCTTCCTGGCCGTGTCGCAGTGGCGCAACCTGGCCCGCCGCCACCCCGACCTGTTGCTGGACGAGGTGGCCCGGCAGCTCGCCGAGTTGCCGGAGCCGGCCCGCGACTCCTGGTGGCGGCGCAACGCCGAGGTCCTCGCGGCCCTCGCCGGGGAGCGGCCGGAGCGGGTGCTGGAGCTGCTGGAACGTCACTGCCCCCCGCGGTTGCCGTACCCGGTGCAGCGGTGCCTGGGCCGACTGCTGACCGCCGCACCCGGCCGGACCATCCGGCTGATCACCCCGCCCGAGCGCGCCGCCGTCGCGAACATCTCCCGCAGCGCACTCACCCGGGTCGCCCGGCTCGACCCGCCCGAGCTGCCGGACCTCGCCCGAGCCTGGAGCGGTGCCCCGCTCTGGCTCGCCCGGCTGCTGCGCGCGCTGCCGCCGTCCCGGCGCGAAGCCTGCTACGACCGGGCCACCGCCGACCGGGACCTGAGCCACAGCGAGCTGTCGGTGGCCGTGCTCGACGCGCTGCCCCGCCGGCGGGCGCAGGCCGAGGCCCGGCGGATGGCCGCGCAGGCCGCCGAGCGCGGCGAGGCGTGGTCGGTGGTGCTGGCCCACGTCGCCCACCTGCCGGTGGCCGAGGCCCGGCCGCAGCTGCTCGCCGCCACCCGCCGGCCGGCCGCGGCGGACCGGGCGCTCGCGTACCCGCTGCTGGTCCGCAACGCGGCCCGGTCGGGCGAGGCGACCGCGGTCGGCGAGCTGCTCGACGAGCTGCTGCGGCTGCGCAACGAGCAGGACCCGGTCCGCTCCCCCGCCCTGGTCGCGCTGGCCGCGGTCCCGCCCGCGCTCTTCACCGGGTCGGCGGCTGCCGCCCTCGAGCGGATCGTCACCGACGCCGTCGAGGCCCGGGACACCTCCTGGCCGACCCGCCAGGCACTCTCGCAGCTGGCCCTCGGCGTGCTGCGGGAGCAGGCGGTGAGCGGTGAACCGCCCTTGGTGGACTGGGCCCTGGCCACCCTGCGGCAACTCTCCGCAACGCTCGGCAGTGTGCCGCTGGGCCGCCTGGACACCGCGCTGCGGCGGGGCCAGGAGGTCCAGGTCCTCGAGGCGCTGCGGCCGTGGCTGGCGGCCGGCGCGGACCGGCTCGACTACACGCTGACCTTCGCCCTCGCCGAGGCGCTGGGCCGGCGCGCGCACCGGCTGCCCGAACTGCAGGAACTCCTCTGGCAGGCGGTCCGGTCCGGCAACAACGCGACCGTCCGGCAGGCCGTGCGGCACTGGCTGGCCGACCCGGCGACCCGGGGCGAGCGGGCGGCGCGGCTGCTGGAGCTGGAGCCGTCGGCAGCCGTGCTGCCACCGGTGCTCGAGGTGCTCGCCCGCCGCCGCACCGACCTGCTGGACACCGTGCTCGCCGACCACCCGCCGTACGGGCGCTTCCTGACGGAGGGGACGCGCTGGCTGCCGCCGGTGGACGGGATCGAGTGCTGGGTGCCCCGGCAGCAGGCCGCCGCCGCGCGCCTGCTGGCCGGCGCGGCGGCTGACGCGTCGCTGCCCAGGCAGGTGCGGGCCGGCCACCTGCGCGCCCTGGTGGCGGTCCCCGAGCTCGGCTTCGCCGCCGTCCGGCGTCACGTGGACTCCCGGGACACCGTGCTCGCCGAGGCCGCGCTCGCGGCACTGGTCCGGACGGACCGGCCCGCCGAGGCGCTGCCGGTGCTGCTCGCCCAGGCCGGCAACGACCGGGCGCGGGTGGCGCTGTACGTAGCCGGGCGGGCCGCCGGGTTCGTGGCGCCGTCACGGCTGGCACCGGCGCTGCGGGCGGCGCTGCTGCCGGGGGCCGACGGCGCCGGCGAGGCGGCAGGCGCCGGCGGTAAGGCCGTTGGTGGTCAGGCCGTCGGTGGTCAGGCCGTCGATGATCAGGCCGTCGGTGGTCAGGCCGTTGGTGGTCAGGCCGGCGGCGGGGCGAAGGTGACCAGCCGGAAGGAGCTGGTGCGGCTGGTCGCCCGTCTGCTGCCGGTGGACACCGCCGTCGCACTCCTCACCGAGGCGCACGACCTGCCCGGCCAGCACCGCGACGTCCGGGCGGCCGCCGTGGCCGCGGCCGTCGGGCTGCTCCCCTCGCCCGCGGCCTGGCGGCTCCTCGACGCCGCCGCGACCGGCACGCCCGCGGCCCGGTCCGAGCTGCTGCGCACCCGGCCGCTGGACCTGCCCGCCGGTGACCGCCCCCGCTACGCCGCGCTGGTGGCCGAGGTGGCGGGCGGCGACCACCGGGAGACCGCGCACGACGCGCTCGAGCTGCTGGCCGGCTGGTCGCCCTGGTACCCGGAGGCGGAGGAGCTGTTGGCAGCCGTCACCGTCGACCTCGCCAACCGCTCCTCCTGGCGGACCGCGGCGAGCGGCCTGGCCGCGCTGGCCACCGGCGGCACGGGTCGCCGGCTGTCCGAGGCGCTGGCACTGCTGCTCGCGTTCGAGGCGGCGGATGCCGACGGCATGGCGCACGAGGCGGACGCCGGACTGGATGCGGCAATCGAGCGCGACCGACCCGCCCGGCAGCGGATCGACCACCTGGCCGCCCGGCTCGCTGCGGGCCTGACCGACCGCCCGTCGGCGGCGGCCCTGGCCGCGGCCGACGCGGCAGCCGAACTCCTCGGCACGGCAGCCGACTTCGTCCCCCACACCATCCGCCTGCAGACCGCCGCCCTGGACCTCGACGGCAAGCCGGACCAGCTGCTCGACCGACTCGACCGGCTGGCCGCCCGACACGCCGACCGCCCGGTGCTGGCCGCCCGCACGGCGGAGGCGCTGCGGAACCGGCTCAACGCCACCCGACGCCCGGGCGACCCGGCGGTGCTGCTGGACGTGACCGACCGGCTCACGACCCACGGCGCCTGCGCGCACGGCCTGTTCGCGGTCGGCCTCACCCACGCCCTGGGCCCGCGCACCGGCTGGCCGCAGGAGTGGCGAGCCCTGCTGCGCGCACTGCGGCGGCACCCGCACCCGGACGTCCGCGAGGCGGCCCTGACGGTGCGGACGGCGACGGAGTAGCAGCGGGTCGGGGCCGGGCGCTGCCGCCCGCCGGCGAAAAGCAGAAGTCGAATGTGATCTGGATCACACCTTCTCGCCAGCGGCGGGCGGAGACTGGAAGGACCGGTTACCGCCGGTTCCACGCGTTCCCAGGAGGGTGATCTCGGCGATGACTGCGACCATCTTCGATCCGGCCGCGACGTGACGGACATGTCCGAGAATCCCACCAGTACGGCCCCGCCGCCGCAGCCGACGGGCGACGGCGCGGCCCGCCCCGAGGAGCCGACCTCCTCGGGGCCGAAGACGTCGAGCGTCGGCCTGCACGGCATCACCGAGTCGGCCCGCTACTCCGTGGCGGAGATGGGCCCCCGGCGCAGCCTGCACGCGCTGCTCGCGATGAACCAGGTCGACGGCTTCGACTGCCCCAGCTGCGCGTGGGCCGATCCGAGTCCCGAGCACCGGAAGACCGCCGAGTTCTGCGAGAACGGTGCCAAGGCGGTCGCCTGGGAGGCCACCCGCAAGCGGGTCGGGCCGGAGTTCTTCGCCGCCCACCCGATCGCCGAGCTACGGCGGCGGGACGGGCACTGGCTGGAGGCCCAGGGCCGGCTGACCGAACCCCTCCACCTGGCCCCCGGCGCCACCCACTACGCGCCGATCTCCTGGAAGGCGGCGTTCGCGCTGACCGCCGAGCGGCTGCGGGCCCTGCCCGATCCCGACCGGGCCGTCTTCTACACCAGCGGCCGGACCAGCAACGAGGCCGCGTTCCTGTACCAGTTGCTGGCCCGCCGGCTCGGCACCAACAACCTGCCGGACTGCTCCAACATGTGCCACGAGTCGAGCGGTGCAGCGCTGGCGGAGACCATCGGCGTCGGCAAGGGCGTGGTGACCCTCGCCGACCTCACCGACCACGCCGATCTGATCATCATCGTGGGTCAGAACCCGGGCACCTGCCACCCCCGGATGCTCACCGCCCTCGAGCAGGCCAAGCGCCGCGGCGCCCGGATCATCGCCGCCAACCCGCTCCCGGAGGCCGGCTTCGGCCGCTTCCACAACCCGCAGAGCGCCCGCGGGCTGGCCGGCCCCGGCACCCAGCTCACCGACCGCTACCTCCCGGTCCGGATCAACGGCGACCTCGCGCTGTTCGCCGGCCTCAACCGGGCCCTGCTCGACAGGGAGGACGCCCATCCCGGCACCGTCCTCGACCACGACTTCATCCGCCGCTACTGCGACGGCTTCGAGGCCTGCGCGACCGCCTGGCGGGCGCTGGACTGGCAGCGGATCGAGACGATGAGCGGCCTGTCCCGCCGGCAGATCGAGGAGGTGGCCGCCGACGCCGCCCGGGCCGGCAGCACCGTGGTGTGCTGGGCGATGGGCCTCACCCAGCACCGCAACGCGGTCGCCACCATCCGCGAGATCGTCGACTTCCTGCTGCTGCGCGGCAACATCGGGCGCCCCGGCGCCGGGCCCGCCCCGATCCGCGGGCACAGCAACGTCCAGGGCGACCGCACCATGGGCATCTGGGAGAAGATGCCGGACGCCTTCCTGGACCGGCTGCGCGACGAGTTCGGCTTCGACCCACCCCGCGACCACGGCCTGGACACCGTCGACTCCATCCGGGCCATGCGGGACGGCCGGATCGACGTCTTCTTCGCGCTCGGCGGCAACTTCGTCGCGGCCACCCCCGACACCGGGGTCACCGAGGCGGCGATGGCCAACTGCGCGCTGACCGTGCACGTGGCCACCAAGCTGAACCGCTCGCACCTCTGCCACGGCCGCGAGGCGCTGCTGCTGCCCTGCCTCGGCCGCACCGAGCGCGACCAGCAGGCCGGCGGCGAGCAGTTCGTCACCGTCGAGGACACCATGGCGATGGTGCACGCCTCCCGCGGTCGGCTGCTGCCCGGCTCGCCGCACCTGCTCAGCGAGGTGGCGATCATCGCCGGCCTCGGGTACGAGCTCTTCGGCGACGACCTGGGCTGGCGGACGATGCGGGACGACTACGCGGTGATCCGCCGGCACATCGAACACGTCGTCCCGGGCTTCCACGCCTTCGAGCAGCGCGCCCGGCAGCCCGGCGGCTTCATGCTGCCGCGCGGGCCGCACGACTCGCGCACCTTCCACACCGCCACCGGCAAGGCCCGGTTCACGGTCAACCCGCCGACCGCCGTCGAAGTCCCGGCGGGCCACCTGCTGTTGACCACGGTCCGCTCGCACGACCAGTTCAACACCACGGTCTACGGCCCGGACGACCGCTACCGCGGCATCAAGGGCGGGCGCCGGGTCGTCCTGCTCAACCAGGAGGACCTGCACGACCACCGGCTGCACGAGGGCGACCTGGTCGACCTGGTCAGCGTCCACCCCGACGGCGAACGCCGGGCGCCCGGCTTCCGGGCGGTCCGCTACCCGGTCCCGCGCGGCTGCGCCGCCGCCTACTACCCCGAGACCAACGTGCTGGTCCCGCTGGACTCCACCGCCGAGACCAGCAACACCCCGGCCTCCAAGTCGATCGTGATCCGCCTGGAGAGCAGCTCGGCGCCTGCCCCGGAGGGCGCGGCAGCCTCAGAAGGTGATCTCCAGGCCGACCACCGGGCGCCGGCGCCGACGGCCCGTCAGTGAGGCGTACCAGTGGCCGATCCGGGCCAGCAGGTACTTGCGGCCCAGCAACCGGCGCACCCGGTCGCTGCCCGCGGCGTCCAGCACCCGGGCCGTGCCCTCGGCGGACGCCGCGCCCGGGGCGATCCGGCCGCGGACGTCGCAGACCACGACCCGGACCCGGGGGTCCCGGCGCAGCCGCTTGACCTTGCCGGTGTTCGTCTCGGTCCAGACGTAGAGCAGCCCGTCGGCCACCACGTGCCAGACCGGCGTCGCCACCGGCGTGCCGTCGCGGCGGTAGGTGGTGAGACTGACGTACCGGGCGCGGGTGAGCGCTTCGAGGGTGCTCGGGTCGAGTACGGTCACGGGCCGACCGTACTACCTGTGCGCCGTCTCAGGGCAGTTTGGCCAGCGCCTTGGTGATCAGATCGGCCCTCTGCGGGTCGGGCGGGAAGATGTCCGCGAAGAACTCGACCAGGTAACCGCCCTTGCTGGTGGTCAGCTTCTCCACCACGGCGGGCGCGTCGGGGGTGGTGCTGCCCGACTCGGTGCAGGTGTAGCTCTCCTGGCGGGCCACCCAGTCACCGCCGATCGACGGGGCCGGCAGGGCGATGACATCGACCCGACAGTGCTGCTGCTCGCCCCGGCCGACGTCGAGGTCGACGGTGTAGGACCCGCACTGGCTGATCTCGTCCCGAACAGCCTGGAGACTGCCGGCGATCTCGGCCGGACTGGCCTTCTTGAGCTGCTCGCTGAAGCTGACCACGCTCTGCCCGGGGGCGGCGCCGGGGCCGGCGTCCGCACTGAACTCCGCGGCGTCGGCGGCCGAGTGCTTCCAGACGGCCTCCCGGTTGCGGGCGGCACAGGACCAGGTGCCCGAGACCGGTCGGTAGTAGCCCAGGTCCCCGTCCCCGTCGTCCCTCGTGTAGCCCGCGGGCATGTCGCTCTGCTGGAGCAGCTTCTGCTGGAGCTCGGTCCGGCCGGAGTAGCGGGTCACGAAGACGGCCGAGCCCGCGCCGACGACGGCGATCGTCGCCGCGACGGCGATCAGCTTCCGGTGCCGGCGGAACCGGCCGGGCGGGGCGGGGGTGATGGTGGGCGCCGGAGCGGCGGCGACCGGCGGTGGCTGCGGGGCGAAGGCGGGCGGTGCCGGGGCGGCGACCGGCGGCGCCAGCGGGGCGGGCGGGAACGGTGTCGCCGGCACCGTCGGCATCGCCGGCAGCACCGTCACCACCGGCGCGGTGGCCGCCCCCGCGAGCAGCGCGGCGGCCGCCGGCCCGGCCAGCCGCTGCTGCGGATCCTTCACCAGCAGCCCCGCGAGCACCGGAGCGAGGGCGCCCGCGCGCTGCGGCGGCGGCACCTCGGCCGTCGCCACGGCCAGCAGGGCGGCGGTCGGGGTGGGCCGCCGGAACGGGGACCACCCCTCGACCGCCTCGTAGAGCGAGACGCCCAGCGAGAACAGGTCCCCGGCCGGCCCGTCCTCCTGGCCGTGCACCCGCTCGGGTGCCATGTACTCCAGCGAGCCGATCACCCCGCCGGAGGCCGTGAGCGCGGTCTCCTCGTGCCGCACGGCGATGCCGAAGTCGGTGAGCAGGACCTGGCCGTCGTCGGTCAGCATGATGTTGGCCGGCTTCACGTCGCGGTGCACGATGCCGGCCGCGTGCGCGGCGCCCAGGGCCGACAGCACGGCGACGCCGATCCGGGCGGCCTCGCCGACCGGAAGCGGCCCGTCGGCCGCCAGCCGCTCGGCCAGCGAGCGGCCGGTGACCAGCTGCATCACCGTCCAGGGCGCACCGTCCGCGAGCACCACGTCGTGCACCGCAACGACGTGCGGATGGTCCCGCAGCCGCGCGGCGCTGCGCGCCTCCCGCTGTGCCCGCACCAGGCGCTCCTGGGTCTGCTCGGGGCTCATCGACGGGGCCAACCAGACCTGCTTGATCGCCACGTCGACGTGCAGCACCGTGTCGACGGCCTGCCACACCTGACCGAACCCGCCGGCCCCCAGTCGCCGCACCAGCCGGTACCGCCCGGCGATGACCTGCCCCTCGTGCGCCGCCCCGCTGCCCGCCTCGTCACCCACGGCCGTCACCGCACTCCCCCATCGCCTACCCGGTGCCCCCGCACTCCCCCACGTGGGCCGGGCGCCATGATACTGACCGGGACCTGACCGACGATCACCCGCCGGTCACCGTCCGCCGTCCGGGCCGCCGGGGCGTCAGCTCGCGGTGCCGTACGCACGGTCGGCCATGGTGACCACCATCAGCGGGAACCGGTCCAGCGCGATCAGCGGCGAGGCCGGGATGTCGGCCCGCAGCACGCCTTCGGCGAAGAAGGCACCGGGACAGTCGAGGCAGACGTCGGCGTGCTCCCAGACCTGCGAGCGCCGGGTGTACAGGCGGCGCTGCGCCAGGTGGTCCTCCTGCCGCACAGCGGGGCGGTACCTGCCGGCCCCGCCGTAGCGCGTCGTCCAGGCGAGCAGGAGGAAGATCAACGGGACGCCGAAGGCCCCGAAGTACGCACCCTCGCGGTAGTTCTGATCGGCGGCGTCGAAGCCCGAGCCGAGGTTCCCGTGCGTGACCAGGCCGACCAGCATGCTCAGCACCGGCAGCAGGCCCAGGGCCAGGAACACCATGGAGCGGATGCGCCACCGCGGGGTCGCCTGCTGCGGCTCCGGGCTGATCGCTTCGACGGGCGCCGGCGGCGGCACCAGCAGGTCGACCCGCAGCCCGGCCGGGACCTCGACCGACCGGTCGTGGACCTGACGGACGGGGTGTGTCCGGGTGCCGGAGCACTGCGGGCAGCGGGGCTGACCTGGCGTCATCACCGGTGGGGACTCTCCTCGATCTGGCGGAGCTGTGTGGATGCCGAGGAATTAGATCACGGCGCCCACCCATCCCTCCTCCCTGGAGTCCCCCTGCTCGGTCCGCCTACGCGTGCTGGTACTCCGCCGGCGGCGGGGTGGCCTCCGCAGCGCCCGGGACGTAGGGCTTGAGCCACTTGTCGTAGCTCGCCTGCCAGGGGCCCTTGCGGTAGTCCTCCAGCACCTTGTTGACCCAGGCGGTGAGGTCCGGCGCCCCCTTGGAGACCGCGATGCCGTAAGGCTCCGGGGTGGTGTCGAGCGGCTGGGCCACCACCTCGGCCTCCGGGTCCTGGGCGGCCAGGCTGTAGGCGATGGAGTCGTCGGTCAGGGCGGCGTCGGCCTTGCCGAGTTGCATCTGCACCAGGCAGTCCAGCTCCTGGTCCACCGGGACGATGGCCTTCGCCCCGTGCATGTTCTGCTTGAGGTCGTCCTCGGAGATGGAGCCGCTCGCCGCGCACACCCGCTTGCCCTGCAGCGCCTTGTCCACGCTCTCGCCGGGGTCGTTGTTGGCCCGCGGCACCAGCACCCGTTGCACCACGTTGAAGTAGACGGTCGAGAAGTCCACCTGCTGCATCCGCTGGCAGGTGATCGTCATGGTGTGCACCACCAGGTCGACGGGGTCGGGACTGGTGAGATCAAGGCGCGGGATCCGCTGCTCGTCGTCGAGTGCGAAGTAGTTGACCGCGTTCGGGTCGCCGAGCAGCGACTGGGCGATCGCGTGCACGATGTCGATGTCGAACCCTTCGGGCTTCCCGTCCGGGCCGCGGAACCCCCACCGGTAGTCGTTCAGGTCCACCCCGACGTTCAGCCTGCCGCGCGCCTTGATCGCCGCGATGGTGGGCCCGCTCGCGGTGTTCGAGGAGGGCGGGGGGTACGGGCTCCGGTTGGGATCGCAGGAGGTGTCCGCCGCCTGCTGCACCCGCCCGGCGTGCGCCGGCGCGGGCGACGGCGTCACCGACGAGGTCGCGCCGTTCCGCGGCCCCGCCGGCGCCGCCGTGGTGAGGGCCGCCAGGACCACTGCGGCCAGTGGCAGCACCCGGACACTTCCGCCTAGCATCATCGGTTCCCCTCCCGAGGTCGTACCTGCGCCCCATATGGGACACCGCGCCGGACCCGTCCGCAAGGGCTCCTCGACGATCGGTGAACCCCGGCAGCCCCAAGACGCCCGGCACCCGGCGGACGGTTCTCGTGGATCCGCACCGACTGACGCTCCGTCAGCCCACCGGTGTCCTCGTCCGGATACCGGCGCAAAAACCGGGAGGAAAGGGGGGGGGGGGGGGGGGGGGGGGGGGGGGTGGGGGGGGGGGGTGGGGGGGGGGGGGGGGGGGGGGCGT
>NZ_JBNQTI010000061.1:0-28885 GCF_050325825.1 Kitasatospora sp. LaBMicrA B282 | reverse complement strand
GTCCTCGTCCGGATACCGGCGCACCCCCTGGCCGACCGGGATGCGGTCGGCCAGGGGGTGCGCTGCGGTACGGAGCCCGGTGCCCGGAGGCGTGGGTCAGGCGGCGACCTTCTCGCGCTCGGCCGGGGCCGGGGTGGCGGCGGGGTCGGCCGGGGTGTTCTCGCGCGGGGTCGGGAGGACCGCCATGATCAGCGCGGAGACCACGATGGTGGCCATCCAGCCGAGGCCGTACTTGCCGATCGGCGTGCCGGCCAGCGGGCCGGTGAACCAGGCGCAGCTGGTGAAGCTGAGGCCGGCGATCAGGGCGACGGCCCAGGCCGTCATCGCCTGCCAGCAGAAGCCGCCGACGTACCAGTACCGGCTGTTGCGGCTGGTGTCCATCAGCGCCTCGGCGTCGTAGCGCACCGCGCGGGAGCGGCGGCGGAACATGTCGACCGCGTAGACGCCGATCCAGGCGGAGAAGGAGACGGCGAGCAGCACCAGGAAGGTGATGAAGGAGCTGAGGAAGCTGGTCGCGACCAGCATCAGCAGGCCACCGGCGACCAACGAGATCACCGCGTTGATGCTGACGGCCATGGCGCGGGGCAGCTTGACGCCCATGGTCTGGGCGGTGAAGCCGGCCGAGTACATCGACAGGCTGTTGATCAGCAGCATGCCCACGATCGCGGTGAGCAGGTAGGGCACGGCCAGCCAGGTCGGCAGCAGGTCGCCGAGGAAGGAGACCGGGTCCTGCGCCTTGGCCAGGCCCGGGGTGGCGACGGCCATGACCGCGCCCATCAGCACCATCGGGACCATCACCAGGCCGGCGCCGGAGACGGTGGCGCCGACGATCCGCTTGCCGGAGGCCTTGTGCGGCAGGTAGCGGGCGAAGTCGGGGCCGGTGGGCACCCAGCTGATGCCGCCGGCCGCGATGGTGCCGACACCGGCGACCATCATCGCGGTGGTGCCAGCCGGCCTCGAGAAGACCTCGCCCCAGTGGATGGTGGCCACCAGGTAGCCGAGCACCAGCACGCTGAACAGGCCGAACAGGTAGGTCGACCACTTGTTGCAGACGTTCAGCACCTTGCGGCCCATGCCACTGACCAGGAAGGTGCAGGCCACGAAGAGCAGCAGGGTGACCACGATGAGCACGTTGTTGCTCTTGATGCCGAAGCAGAGGTTCAGCACGGTCAGCACGGCGTACGCACCGGTCACCGCGTTGATGGTCTCCCAACCGAACCGGGCCACCCAGAGGATCGCGCCGGGGAAGAGGTTGCCGCGCACCCCGAAGGTCGCCCGGGAGAGCGTCGCGCCCGGGGCGCCGCCCCACTTGCCGGAGACGGAGAGCACTCCGACCAGGCCGAAGGAGACGACCGCGGCGCAGGCGGCGACGACCAGGACCTGCCAGAAGTTCAGCGAGTTGAACACCACCAGGGCCGCACCCATGGTGAGCAGCAGGACGCTGATGTTGGCCGCGACCCAGGTCGGGAAGAGCTCACGGACGCGTCCGTGGCGCTCGTGGTCCGGAACGGGCTCGATGCCGCGGGTTTCGATGGCGCCGCTGGAGTCGGCGGTGGACAGACTGTCCATAGGTGGTTCTCCGTGCGAGGGATACGGGGAATGGGCCAAATCGGACGTTCTAGGAACTCTACGCGTGTTGCACAGTAGCCATCATCGTACTTTCGTCCAACCTCGTGGCAAATCCGTGACCATGGGGCTCTCTTCGGGGCGACGGCACGCGCGTTCTTCCAAGGGTGCCTGACGCCGGGATGTTTCATATCGAACCATCCGAAATCGGACAGCCTGACGACCGCCGGAACCCGTACTCGGGCGCCTGTTGCCGGGCTCGGCGGACGTGGTGCACGTCACATGCACGCTGGGTGCACGACAGAACACGAACGCCCGGCCGGCGCTGTGGTGGGACAGCGCCGGCCGGGCGGGAGGGTGCGGGTGCGGGTGCGGCGGTGGAACGGTTGTCAGCCGCCGGGGATCACCGGAGGGCGGACCGGATCAGGTCCACTGCTCGCTGTACGGCTTGCCCGGCAGGGGCTTGCCGATCAGGGCGAGCGGGATGAAGTAGGTGACCTGGCCGAGTGCCAGACACAGGGTGGCCAGGGCCTTCTCGTCGAAGTGCGCGGCCGCCTCGGCGAACAGCTCGTCCGAGACCCGCTCGCCGTCGAGCCGGGGCTCGAGCACCGCCTCGGTCAGCGCGAGCGCCGCCCGCTCCGCGGCGGTGAAGCACGAGGCGTCCCGCCAGGTGGCCACCGAGGTGATCCGCTCCTCGGTCTCGCCCGCCTGGCGCAGCACGTCGGTGTGCATCACGGCGAGGTAGGTGCTGCGCACGATCTGGCCCGCCCGCAGGTGGGTGAGGCCGATGGTGATCTGGGAGACCGAGCCGTTGTCGACCGACCGGTACATCCAGGTGGAGATCTCCTTCAGCTCCGGGACCGATGCGATCGGGTCGGACATCCGCGAACGCTGCTGCGCCAGGCCGTTCTCGGTGGTGGGTGCCATGTGCTCGTTCCCCTTCTCGGGATCGTTCGGGTTCACTGCCACCGCACTGACGTATGTCGATCAGAAAATGTGACCACATGGAGCCAAGAAACTTTCGCCGGGCCGTCCGCCCAGGTCAGCGGCCTGGGCCAGCGGGCGACTTCGGCGGCCCGGGTCAGCGGCCCGGGTTCGGCACCAGCGCGTGCGTGAACTCCGCGGTGTCCAGCAGCTCGGCGGTGACCCGCACGCCGGTGACGTGCTCGGCGAGGGCGAAGGCGGCCGCCGTGTGGTGGTCGACGTTGCTCGCCTCGGGGTCCAGGTCGAAACCGGCGGCGACCATCGCCCCGAGCAGCTCGTCCGGCCGGCTGCCGTCACGCTGGTCCGGGAAGGGCGGCTCGAAGTGCACCCGGACCTCCCCGTCCACCACCCAGTGGCAGCAGCTCCTGACGGTCCGCCCGCCGCCCGTGAGCTGCCCGGAAAACCCGGTGCGGCCCGGCCGTCCCGGCTGATGGGATGGGCCGATGAGCACCAGTGAGCCGACCGGAACCGTCGACCGCGGCAAGTACCCCGACGCCCGGACCCCGTGGGAGCAGCCGGCGTGGCGCGAGTCGGTGCGTGCCTGGGTGCGGGAACGCCTGGCCGAGCACGGGCTGCGGGACCAGGGGCCGTGGCGGGTGCGATTGCGCCCGTGGTCGGTGCTGGTGCGGATCGAGGTCGGGCTGGCCCGGCCCGTCTGGTTCAAGGCCAGCCCGCCCGCCGGCGCCTTCGAGGCCGGACTGACCGCGGCCCTCGCCCACTGGGTGCCCGGTCAGGTGCTGGCTCCGCTCGCGGTGGACACCGACCGCGGCTGGTCGCTGCTGCCCGACGGCGGCCCGCTCTTCGCCGAGCTGCTCGACCGCCACCCCGCCGACCCGCGCGCCTGGGAGGAGGTGCTGCGCCAGTACGCCGTGCTCCAGCGGACCGTCGCCCCGCACCTCGCGGAGCTGACCCGGCTCGGCGTCCCCACGGCGCGCACCGCCGAGCTGCCCGCCCACTTCGACCGCCTGGTGACCGGGAACACCGCCCTGCAACCCGCCGAGCGGGCCGCCCTGCTGGCGCACCGGCCGCAGCTGCTGGCGGAGTGCGCCGAGCTGCAGGCGGCCGGCATCGCGGACTCGCTCGACCACGCCGACCTGCACGCGAGCCAGCTCTTCGCCCCCGCGCCCGGGCGGTTCGTCTTCTTCGACTGGGGCGATGCCGCCCTCACCCACCCGTTCCTGAGCTTCCTGGTCCCGGCCCGGGCGGCCGCCGAGCGGCACGGCGCCGCGGTGCTGCCCCGGCTGCGCGACGCCTACCTGGAGCCGTGGACCGGCGACGGGCACCGCCCGGCCGAGCTGCGCCGCGCCCTGGCGCTGGCCGACCGGCTGGCCGACCTGGGCCGCGCCACCGCCTGGGGCCGGCTCTTCCCGAGGGCCTACCCGGCGGGCGGCGACAACGGTGCGGCGGAGGCGGCCCGCTCCCTGCTGCGGCTGCTCGACGGGGGCGGGGCGGGGCCGGGGCACTGAGTTGACACTGCGTCGACGACCGACCCGACACCCGTCGCCGTCAGCGCAGCAGCACCCTGACCCGCCGTTCCTCGAGCAGGGCCAGCAGTTCCGCGAAGTAGTCGTGGTGCGTGCCCGGCCCGAGCACCTCGGCCGCCAGCGCCCGGCGGGCCACCGCGGCCTGGTGCCAGACCAGGGTGAAGGGCGGTTGCACCCCGAAGCCGCCGCCCAGGCAGTCCGCCAGGGCCCCCAGCCCCCACCCGTAGTACCGGCCGGGTCCCAGCAGCGCCTCGCCCAACGCACAGTGCGCAGCAGGCACATCGGTGACGAAGCGCCCGTCCAGGTGGTGCACGCCGCCGCTCCGGTCGGGGCGACGGGGGCCGGCCTCGCCGGTGCGCATGCCCAGCAGCAGCCAGGCACGGCGACCCTCGGTGTCGAACTGCGCCCACTGGTTGGGCTCGGTCGGGATGCCGTCGTACCAGGCCGCCCAGACCGGGCGGGCGGCCGCCGGCGGGCGGTCGGCGCCGCCGTCGGCGAGGGTGACGTCGAGCAGGGTGCCACCCAGCACCGAGGGGCGCGCGGCGTCGATCGCCAGCCCGACCACGTGCCGGGCGTACACCCGCCCGTGCCGGTCCACCGCGCACAACTCGCCCCAGCCGGGCCGCCGGCGCGGGCGGCGCAGCGCGGCGAGCAAGGGTTCGGCGGGCTCGCAGCCGACCAGCTCCAGCGGCACCTCCGGCGGTTCCTCGCGCGGCCGGAAAAGGCCGTCCACCCGGGCGCAGTCGGCCAGGCGCGGGGCACCGGCGAGGTGGCCCGCCTGGACCTCGAAGTGCGGCTGCGCCGGCAGTGGCCGCCACTGCTCCTCGGCCCGCACGCCGGCCGCCACGGTGATGTCGAACAGGCCGGCGGCCGCCGCCGCGGGGCGGTGGGCGATCAGCTCGGCGTCCACCAGCTCCCAGTAGGCGAGGGTCTCCGTGTGGTCCATGGCCGCCACGAACAGGTCACCCAGCGCCGGGAGCGCACCCGGGGCTCCGGTGACGGCGGCGTGCAGCGGTCCGCGGGGCGCGCAGTCACGCAGGGTGAACACCTCCCGCGGTGGCGGCACCGGGTCGAGGAAGAGCCCGCTCGCCCCGGCGCAACGGCCCCACTCCTGGTCCTCGCCGTCCTCGTCCTCGACCGTCAACAGGTAGCGGACCGGGAACGGATGGTGCCATCCGGCGCGTTCGGTGGGTGGCACGCGGCTCCTCGGGGTGGGTTCGGTGCGGGTTGGATGATGCCGCGGCGGAGTGGTGATGTCACCAGGTTTTCGGACGGATTCGGTCCGCGGGGCGGGCGGTCCGGCCGATCGGGGTGGCCGGGCCGCCGAGTTGATCTACAGTGACCACGACCTTTCCCCAACGTCACGGCCCGAGGAGGATTCACGCGTCATGTCGACTGAGACGTTCGAGTTCCAGGTGGAAGCCCGCCAGCTGCTCCAGATGGTGATCCATTCGATCTACTCGAACAAGGACGTGTTCCTGCGGGAGCTGATCTCCAACGCGTCCGACGCGCTGGACAAGCTGCGGCTGGCGGCGCTGCGCGACGACGCGCTCGGCGTGGACGTGTCGGACCTGCACATCGAGCTCGAGGCCGACCAGCAGTCCCGCACCCTCACCGTGCGGGACAACGGCATCGGGATGTCCTACGACGAGGTGATCAAGCTCATCGGCACGATCGCCAACTCCGGGACGGCGCAGTTCGCCGCCGAGCTCAAGGAGGCCAAGGAGGCCAAGGACGCCTCCGCCGCCGAGGGGCTGATCGGCCAGTTCGGCGTCGGCTTCTACTCCAGCTTCATGGTGGCCGACGAGGTCGTGCTGACCACCCGGCGGGCCGGCGAGGCCGAGGGCACCCGGTGGGCCTCCAGCGGCGAGGGCACCTACACCCTGGAGCGGGTCGCCGAGGCGCCGCAGGGCACCGCGGTGATGCTCAAGCTGCGCCCGGTGGACACCGAGGACCAGCTGCACGACTACACGTCGGCCTGGAAGATCCGCGAGATCGTCAAGCGGTACTCGGACTTCATCACCTGGCCGATCCGGATGGCCGCCGAGGCCCCGGCCGCCGGCACCGAGGACGCCGAGGAGGGTGCCGACGAGGCGCCGGCCGCCCGCGAGCCGGAGACCCTCAACTCGATGAAGGCGCTCTGGGCCCGCGCCAAGGAGGACGTCTCCGAGGACGAGTACCACGAGCTGTACAAGCACATCAGCCACGACTGGATGCCGCCGCTGCAGACCATCCGCCTCCAGGCGGAGGGCACCTTCGAGTACCAGTCGCTGCTCTTCGTGCCCTCGCACGCGCCGCACGACCTCTACACCCAGGGCTACAAGCGCGGCATCCAGCTGTACGTCAAGCGCGTCTTCGTGATGGACGACTGCGAGGCGCTGATGCCGCCCTACCTGCGGTTCGTCAAGGGCGTGGTGGACGCGGCGGACCTCTCGCTGAACGTCTCGCGGGAGATCCTGCAGCAGGACCGGCAGATCCAGCTGATGCGCCGCCGGCTGGCGAAGAAGGTGCTCTCCACCGTCAAGGAGCTGATGACCAGCGACGCCGAGAAGTACGCCACGCTGTGGCGGGAGTTCGGCCGGGTCGTCAAGGAGGGCCTGCTGAGCGACTTCGAGAACCGGGACGCGATCCTGGCCGCCGCCTCCTTCGACTCCACCCACAGTGCCGAGGAGCCGACCACGCTCAAGGCGTACGTGGAGCGGATGAAGGAGGGGCAGGAGCACGTCTACTACCTGACCGGCGAGTCCCGACAGGCGGTCGAGAACTCCCCGCACATGGAGGCGTTCCGGGCCAAGGGCGTCGAGGTGCTGCTGCTCACCGACCCGGTCGACGAGCTGTGGGTGGAAGCGGTGCCGGAGTTCGACGGCAAGCAGCTGCGCTCGGTCGCCAAGGGCGAGCTGGAGCTGGACGACGCCGAGGCGAAGGAGTCGGAGGCCGAGCGCGAGCAGCGGCAGCAGGAGTTCGCCGGGCTGCTGGGCTGGATGACCGAGCGGCTGGGCGAGGACGTCAAGGAGGTGCGGCTCTCCTCCCGGCTGACCGTCTCGCCGGCCTGCGTCGTCTCGGACACCAACGACGCGACCCCGGCGCTCGAGGCGATGTACCGGGCGATGGGCCAGGAGCTGCCGCCCACCAAGCGGATCCTGGAGCTGAACCCGTCGCACGCGCTGGTCACGGGTCTGAACCGGGCGCACGGCGAGGACGCCGCGGCCGAGGGCGTGGCCGAGACCGCGGAGCTGCTGTACGGCATGGCGCTGCTGGCTGAGGGCGGGCAGCTGAAGGACCCGGCGCGGTTCGTCCAGCTGATGTCGGGGCGCCTGGAGCGCGCCCTGTAACCAGCTGCCCGGACGAGTGGCCCTGGAGTGCCGGTCGAGCATCGCTCGGCCGGCACTTCGCGTTTTCCGGCCGCTCCGGCGCACACCACCGGAGTGCTTGGGTGCGCACCACCGGGAGGCTTGGGTGCGCACCACCGGGGCGCCCGGGCGCACTCATGCGGAGTTGCTTCTCCGCTTCTGCTAGCCTGCGCGATGCGGAGAACGATCTCCGCTTACTCCTCACCCGTAGGACCCACGCCCATGTCCCGGATGTCCAGAACCGCCGCACGTCCGCACTACAACCTGACCTTCGCCGTGCTGCTCCTCGGTGTCGCGGCCTACTCGCTGCTCCAGTCGATGATCGTCCCGGTCCTTGCCACCCTGATGGACCACCTGCACACCTCGCAGTCCACCACCACCTGGCTGATGACCGCCTACCTGCTGTCCGCCTCGGTCGCCACCCCGATCCTCGGCCGGATCGGCGACAAGGCGGGCAAGGAACGGATGCTGCTGGTCACCCTGGTGGCGCTGACCGCCGGCTCCGCGCTGGCCGGGGTGTCGAACACCATCGGCCCGATGATCGTCGCCCGGGTGATCCAGGGCCTGGGCGGCGGTGTGCTGCCGCTGGCCTTCGGGATCATCCGCGACGAGTTCCCGGCCGCCAAGGTGCGCGGCGCGGTCGGCGTCACCGCCGCGCTGACCGCCGTCGGCGGCGGGCTCGGCCTGATCCTGGCCGGACCGATCGTCGACCACCTCGACTACCACTGGCTCTTCTGGTTCCCGATGATCATGACGGCGGTGGCCACCGTCGCCACCTTCCTCTTCGTCCCCGAGTCGCCGGTCCGCACCCCCGGGAAGATCAGCTGGGGCGCGGCCGCCCTGCTGTCCAGCTGGCTGGTCGCCCTGCTGCTCGCGGTCAGCGAGGGCCCGAGCTGGGGCTGGGGCTCGGTGCGGATCCTCGGCCTGTTCGCCGCCGCCGTCCTCGGCGCCGTGCTCTGGGTGCTGGTCGAGCTGCGCTCCGAGGCGCCGCTGATCGACATGCGGATGATGCGGATCCCCGCCGTCTGGACCGCCAACCTGGTCGCGCTGCTCTTCGGCGTGGTGATGTACACCGCGATGACCTTCCTGCCCCAGCTGGTGCAGACCCCGTCCGGGCTCGCCGGCTACGGCTTCACCGCAAGCATCACCCAGTCCGGGACGTACATGCTGCCGATGACCGTCGGCATGTTCGTGCTGGGCGTGCTGACCGGCCCGCTGGCCGCCCGGCACGGCTCCAAGGCGGTGCTGATCGCCGGTGGCGCGATCACCGTGACGCCGTTCCTGGTGCTCTCGCTCGGCCACGACCACAGCTGGCAGATCTACCTGGCCTCCAGCCTGATGGGCATCGGCATGGGCCTGGCCTTCTCCTCGATGTCCTCGATCGTGGTGGAGGCGGTGCCGGCCGCGCAGACCGGGGTGGCCAGCGGCATGAACGCCAACATCCGCACCATCGGCGGGGCGATCGGCAGCGCCGTCGCGGCCAGTATCCTGGCAGGCGGCGTCACGGCCGCGCACCCGTTCCCCCCGGACTCGGGCTACACCGACACCTTCTGGTTCCTCACCGGGTCGGCGGTGCTCGCGGCGGTGGCCGCCGTGCTCATCCCGGCCGCCCGCCGGGCCGACCGGACCCCGGAGCACGCCGGGCCGGCCGCCCCGGCCGCGGCGCACCCGGCCGCCCCAGACGAGGAGTCCGCACCCGCATGACCCGCACCTCCCCCGACCGCCCCACCGCCGCCCCCGGCACCAGGACGCTGCGCCGCGACGCGGCGGAGAACCGGGAGCGGCTGCTGAGAGCGGCCTGGGAGGTCTTCGCGGAGTTCGGCCCGGACGCCGGCGTGGAGGAGATCGCGCGCCGGGCCGGGGTGGGCATGGGCACCCTGTACCGGCGCTTCCCCACCAAGGACGCGCTGATCGCCGCGCTGTACGACGAGATCCTGGAGAACATCCTGGCGCACACCCGCGCCGCCGCGGCCGAACCGTGCGGCGGCGCGGGGCTGGAGAGCGTGCTCTGGCACATCGGCGCGGTGATGTCCTCGCACCACGGCGGGCTGTCCCGGCTCTGGCAGGCCATTCCGCCCGACGTCGACACCCAGCGGGCCGAGTTGTGGAGCCTGGTCGGTCAGCTGTTGGAGCGGGCCCGGGCCGCCGGCACGGTCCGGGCCGACCTGACCCTGACCGACGTGTACCTGGGCGTGCTGGCGCTGCGCAGCGTCATCGACGAGACCGCGACCCAGGCCCCGGACGCCTGGCGGCGCCACCTGTCACTGGTGCTCGCCGGCTGCCGGCCCGGCGGACAGCCGCTGGAGCACCGGCCGGCGGACGACTCGCTGGTCGCCCGCCGGCTGGCCCCGCCCGCCGAGCGGACGGGCTGAGCGGCGGTCAGCCCGCGCCGATGCCCGGGGTGGGGCCGGCCTTGGCGATGTCGAAGGTGTCGTAGGCCGCGAGCGGCGCGGCCTGGACCTTGACGCCGCAGTCGGAGTGGACGACGGCCGTCTCGTGCCGGCTGCCCGTATCCCCGCCCGCCCGCGCTCGTTGAGCCTTCAGTGACCCGGCCCTCCCACCCCGCCCCAGCCGCTCCCGCCGCGCACCCGCTCCCCGATCCGCGGCAGGCCTGGCGCCTGCCCCTGCTCACCGGTCAGCGCGGTCCGGCTCCCGAACCGGCCCGCCGCCCGGCCGCCGAACCAATTCGGCGCCCGGCGACCGGCGAGGGCGACACCCTGGCCGTCGACCTGCACGCCGGCAACTGGGCCCTGCTCGCCTCGGCGCTCGCCGCCGCCGCGGTCCCGCTCGCGGTCGGCGACGTGGCGATGCTGCGCCGCGCCGCCAAGCTCGACCCCGACCTGGTGGCGGCCCTGGCCCGCTGGATCGACCCCGCCGGACACCGGCCCACGGCCGACGACCACTGAAGGCCCGATGGCTCCCACCGACACCGTCGCACTCTTCTTCGAGGACCGGGCCACCGCGTCCGCCCGCCTCTTCGACGCCCTGGGCATGACCTACCAGGACCTCTACTGCCGGCTGCCCGCCCAACTGGACGCCCTCGACTGGCTGCTGGCCAGGCTCCCGGCCGGCGCCGCGGTGCTGGACATCGGCTCGGGCACCGGGCAGCCCACCGCCGCCCGGCTGACCGCCGCCGGCCACCGGGTGACCGGGATCGACGTGTCGCGGACCATGGTCGACCTGGCCCGGGCGCAGGTGCCCGCGGCCCGGTTCGAGGTCGCCGACGTCTGCGCCGTGCCGGACACCCCCGGCGTCTGGGACGCGATCACCGCCTTCTTCCCGCTGCTGCAACTGTCGCGGGCCGACCAGGTCATGGTGCTCGGCCGGATCGCGAGCTGGCTGGCGCCGGGCGGCCTGTTCGCCTTCGCCACCGTCCCGTTCGACGCCGAGGACACCGAACTGACCTGGCTGGGCCGCCGGGTTCGGGTCACCAGCTTCCCGAGCGCGGCCTTCGCACGGCTGTTGCGCGCGGCCGGGCTGGTCGTGCTGCACGAGCAGGAGAGCGTGTTCCGGCCGGACTTCCCCGGCGCCGATCCGGAGGAGCACCTGTTCCTGTACGCGGCGAAGCCCGGCGGCCGGCGGAGCCGGGGCGGCGGCTGAACCCGGGGCTGCCGAACGCCGGTCGGCGGCGGTTCGGGTCACCGGCGGGGCGTGGTCGGCGTCAGGTTCGGTCCGCGTCAGGTTCGGTCGGCGCCGAATCCGGTTGCCCGGCGGTCGTCCGTGGCCGATCATCCTGGGATGGACCTGCCCCCGAACGCCATCGAGCTGGGCGAGCTGACGCTGCGCCGCTTCGACCCCGAGGCCGACTTCGCCGAGTTCTTCGCCACCATCGAGGAGTCGCTGGAGCACCTGCGTCCCTTCATGCCCTGGGTCGCCGACCACAGCGCGGCCGCCACCCGGGAGTTCCTCGCCGGCCGGCCGGAACGCTGGGCGGCCGGCGAGGAGTTCAGCTACGCGATCCTGCTGGACGGCGCGATCGTCGGCGCCTGCGGGCTGATGCGGCGGGCCGACGCGCCGGCGGACGGGCGCGAGATCGGGTACTGGCTGCATCCGGCCGCCACCGGGCGCGGCCTGGCCACCCGGGCGGCCCGGGCGCTGGTCGAGGCGGCCTTCCGGCTGCCCGGCGTGGCGTACGTCGAGGTGGCGCACGACGTGGACAACCACGCCAGCGGTGCCGTGCCGGCCCGGCTGGGCTTCCGCAGGCACCGGCGCCGCCCGGTCGAGCCCCTCGCCCCGGCCGAGACCGGCGAGGACCAGGTCTGGCGGCTGACCCGCCACCAGGCCGAGTCCCCGGCCGGCTGACCCGGCAGCCCGCAGGGCATCAGTACAGGAACGGGATCAGCCGCTTCGACCGCTCCCGGTAGGCCTGGTAGGCCGGGCCGAGGCCGGCCACCAGCAGCCGCTCCTCGGCGGCGATCCGCCAGCCGTACGCGACCAGCAGCAGCGCGGCCACCAGCACGGTGGCCGGCCAGCTGCCCAGGCCCAGCGAGTACCCGGTCCAGACCAGCAGGCTGCCGCAGTAGCCCGGGTGGCGGATCAGGCGGTACGGGCCCTCCTGGACCACCCGCTGCTCCTCGACGGTGCGCAGGGTGCGGGTGTAGTAGCGGCCCAGGGTCCGCATGCCCCAGGCGCGCAGGGCCAGCCCGCCGACCAGCACGGCGACGCCGGCCCAGCGCACCCCGTCCGGCAGCAGGCCGACCGAGGCGCGGCCGAGGAGCACGTTGACCAGCACGGCCACCAGGTAGGCGGTGATCAGCAGCCGGGTGGAGCCGCGGTCACCCGCGTCGGCCCGCCAGCTGCCGGCCGCGCCGTCCTCGCGGCGGCGCAGCAGCAGCTCGTACCCGACCCAGCAGACGATGCCCAGTTGGGCGAAGAGACTCGGCAGCGACATGGCGGTACTCCTCGGAACTCGTGCGGTGTACCCACCACGGTGGCGCGCCGCCGGCCCCCGCGCACGCACCCCGGGGTGGACGTGCCCGGTTCCACCTCGGTCCATCCCGGTCCACCCCTGGTCCACCCCCGGGTGGAGAGCACCGCCGCGCGGCCGGCCCGGCGTCAGTTGCCCTCGGCCAGCCGCTCCCTGAGGGCGGTGGTGTCGGGCAGGAACCAGAGCTGGCTGCCGCGGTTGCTCTCCCGGACGAAGTCGCGCAGCGCGGTACTGGCGTCGGTGTGCGGGGAGACGTCGCCGAGCACGGCCAGCCCGAGCCGGTAGGTGGCGAACTTCTGCACGATGGCGCCGGCGGTGCCGGAGCGCAGCCGGAAGAACTCCTCGGTGAGCCGGTCGATCGGCAGCGCGACCCACCGGGCGCCCCGGCCGAAGCCGTCGCCGATCAGGTCGAGGGCCGCGCGCTCGTCGGGTACCGGGGCGCCGTCCGCGGCGCAGAGCAGCACGGGCGTGCCGGCGAAGTCCTCGATGCTGTCAGGCATGGGATCCCTCGGTCAGTGGTTCGATGATCTTCAACAGGTCGGCGGTGCTGCCCGGGTCGCCGAGGACGATCAGCTTGAGGCTGGCCCGCTCCTCCTCGTAGATCGCCTCCACCCGCAGCCGCCCTTCCGCGGCCCCGCCGCGGCCGTGCCGGGACTGGGCGACGGCGATCGCGGTGTTGGTCAGCCGGATCACCGCCTCGGGGGCGATCGGTTCGATCCGGACGATCGCGGAGACCTCGACGAGCCGGGCGCGCTGCGCCGGCGCGGGGTCCGGTGTGCCGGTGAACGCCGCCAGGTCCTCGGGGGTGATCCGGTACTGCCGGCCGAGCTGGGTGGCGGGCAACCGGCCGCTGCGGATGTAGCCGCGCACGGTGCGCACGTGCAGGCCGAGTTGCTCGGCCACCTGGTCGACCGTGTAGTAGCGCTGTGCCACGCGTTTCCTCCGCTTCGGGCCCGTCGGGCACCCTTACCTTCCCTCGTTTCACCTTAGCGAGGGAGCGGGCGGGAGTTCCAGGGAATATCCCGAAGCGCAGCGGGCGTGACTGGGCGGCTCAGCGCGCCCGGCGGCCGCGGGCGCCCCAAAGGCCGATCAGGACGCCCAGCGCGACCAGCACGCCGTAGCCGTAGACCTCGTAGCCGCTGGGCACCAGGTACTGCAGGAAGCCGAAGAGCCGGAACCAGCCGAACCACTCCCGCAACAGCCCGCTCACCCCACCGACGATCAGCACGAAGCTGACCGCCCCCAGCACACGTTCGCGGTTCACGGGATCGCTCATGCGGTCGAGAGTAGAGCCGTTCGGGTGAGCACCATCGGCGGCGCGCCCGGGCCGGGCTCGCGGGCGCGGTTGTGGGGATGTTGGGCATTCGGCGGTGGCGAACCACACCGGCCGGTAACCTCGACGAGGTGGACGCGAAGAAGACCGCAGCCGAACTCGCGCTGGAGGACCAGATCCGCGCGGCCGGCGCCGACGCCGCCGACGCGGAGACGGCCCGCCGCGGAGCCGCGCGGCGGATCCCCGTCCGGCAGGCACCGCAGTGGTACCGCACCGCATCCGCGACCATGCAGGCCGCACTGGCCACCGGCCGGCTGACCCACTGCGAGCACCTGGCCGGCGGCCCGCAGCCGGTGGTGCTGCTCGCCGAACGGCCCGAGCACTGGTACTGCCGCCCGTGCGCCCAGCTGGGCCGGGCCACCCGCCGCTGCCTGCACTGCGGCCGCCCCGCCGGCGGGCTGACCCCGAAGGGCGGGCACGAGGAGGTGGTCCAGGGCCCGGTGGTCACCTACTCGATGGTGCGCTGCCCGGACTGCTTCGCCCAGGACACCGAGGTCCCGTCCACCTTCCGCCAGGACTGACCCCTTCCGGCCGGGCCGGGGCCGGCCTCGGCCCGCGGCCCCGCACCGCCGCCCCTCGGACAGCGGCTCCCGCCAGTACGCCCCGCGGTGATGACGGATAGTGTCGTCAGTACCGAGGAGGTACCCGACATGATTGCTGGCCCCGCATTCTGGGACGCCGAGATCGCGGCCGCGGGCTGGACGCGCGTGACGTCCCCGCCGCCCGCGATGTTCCCCGAGACGGTCGCCCGCCCCAGCGCCTGGGGCCGCAACTTCTACACCCGCGGCGGCCAGCGCCTGGTGATGGAGTGGTCCGACCCGGTCACCCTGACCGCGGTCCTGATGAACGGCCTGGTCCAGCCGGTGGAGACCGCCGAGGACCTGGCCGCCCTGATCCGCCGCACCGGATAGCCCGGCCCCCGCTCGGCCCCGACGCCTGCTCAGCGGCGCAGCTTCAGCCCGCCGAACCCGTTGCCGCCGCCCGCCTGGAGCCACCACTCCTCCAGGGCCGCGCTGTCCATCGCGCTCCAGTCGGGCGTCTGCTCGACCAGCGCCCGGCCGAGGCTGCGGCCCAGCCGCACGGTGGCGTGGCCGACCGGGGCGCGGTCCTCGCTGTAGGCGCGCAGCCCCTGCGCCAGGGTCTCCGCGCCGGTCAGCGCCCGTTCCAGCGCGGCGGCGTCCTGCAGCGCCTTGACCGCCCCGCTGCCCGTGGGTGGGCGGGCGATCGAGGCGGCGTCGCCGAGCAGCGCGAACGGGCCGTCGGCGTAGTGCGGGATGGCCATGTCGTACATGGGCTGGATGAACCGGTCGGCCGGGGCGGTGCGGGCCACCACCTCCTGCCAGAAGGGCGGGAAGTGGCGCGCCACCAGCTCCTGCTGGTGCAGCATCAGGTCCTCGTCCACGACCCGCGGGTGGGTGCCGCCCGGGTCGGCGAAGCGCTCGGCGGGGCCGGGCGGGACCGCGTAGAGCACCCAGTTGACCATGGCGCCGCCGCCGTCGTGGCCGGGGATCCAGTAGCTGATCATGTGGCCGCCGGGGAAGGCCACGGTGGCGGCGGCGTGCGAGGGGAAGGCGTCCCGCGGCTCGGGCAGCCGCTCGACGGGCAGGGTGCCGCGCCAGGCCAGGTGCCCGCCGTAGCTGGCCGCCTCCGCCGGGAAGGTCGCGGCCCGGACCAGCGAGCGGTAGCCGTCGGCGCCGAGCACCAGGTCGAAGTGGTCCTCGGTGCCGTCCGCCAGGCGCACCAGCGCGCCGTCGCCGGAGCGCTCGACCGCGGCGACGCTCACCCCGGAGCGGTAGTCGACGCCCGCGGGGATCCGGGAGCGCAGCGCCCGCCAAAGCGGGCCCCAACTGTAGGAGCGGAACGGCATGGGCAGCACGGCCACGGTGCGCCCGGCCGGCTCGTCGCCGTCGCGCACCACCCAGGGGCGGGTGGCGAGCTGGACGAAGGGCATGCCCGCGTCGACGAAACCGGCCTCCGCCAACTCGGCGTACCGGTCGTTGTGCATCGCCAGGCCCACGCCGCGCTCCTCCAGTTGGCTGGCAGCGCGTTCGAAGACCACGACCTCCCCCGCACCGGCGCGCGCCACGGCGAGCGCGCCGGCGCACCCCGCGATGCTCCCACCCACGACGGCCACTCGCCCGCCACGCACCCTGGTCTCCCCCTCCGTCGGGTCGCGCCGGCCCACCCCCGGTCCGGCGAATCACCCAGAGTATGGCGGTGCACACGCACCGAGGGCCAGCAGGCGCGGAAGCCGCAGGTCGACGGGTGATGCGGATCACTCCGGTGCCGACCGCCACCCGGGCGATGGTCGGCGCGTTAGGCCGGTTGCCGCGGCCGCGGGGGCGGTTCCGACCGGTGTGTCCCCTGCCCCGCCGATCGACGGGGGCGCAACCGATAGTCGGATACGGAATGACAACGATCGGACAATCTGAGGTTCACCTGAGGTTTACGTCCGATTTTGTCGCCTAGTCTGCCCGGATGCCCCGGCCTGGCGGCGGCACGCCCTGTCGTGCCCCACCGGCCCGAGACGAAACGGAAGGACTGAAACGTTGAGCGCCCCCGAGCCGACAACGGCGTCCCACCAGAACTACCGCCGCTCGCTCGGCACGATCGCCCTGACCGCCGTCGGCCTCGGCTCGATCATCGGCTCCGGGTGGCTCTTCGGTGCCGAGCGCGCCGCGAAGCTGGCCGGCCCGGCCGCCATCCTCGCCTGGGTGATCGGCGCCGCCGTGGCGCTGGTGATCGCCCTCACCTACAGCGAGCTCGGCTCGATGTTCCCCAAGGCCGGCGGCATGGTCCGGTACGGGCAGTACTCGCACGGCTCGCTGGCCGGTTACCTGGCCGCCTGGGCCAACTGGATCGCCATCGTCTCGGTGATCCCCGGTGAGGCCACCGCCTCCGTGCAGTACATGAGCTCCTGGCACTTCGGCTGGGCGCACCAGCTGTACAACGGGACGGAGCTGACCGGCAGCGGTGTGGCCCTGGCCAGCGTGCTGCTGCTCGTCTACTTCGCGCTCAACTGGTTCGCGATCACGCTGTTCGCGAAGACCAACACCGCCATCACCGTCTTCAAGGTGGTCGTGCCGGTGCTGACCGCGAGCGCGCTGCTCTACTCGCACTTCGACAGCCACAACCTGACCGGCCACGGCGGCTTCGCCCCCAACGGCTGGAACTCGGTCTTCACCGCCGTCGCCACCTCCGGCATCGTCTGGGCCTACAACGGCTTCCAGTCCCCGCTGAACCTGGCCGGCGAGGCCCGCAACCCGGGCCGCTCGCTGCCGAAGGCGGTGATCAGCTCGATCCTGATCGCGCTGGTGATCTACATCGCGCTGCAGGTCGCCTTCCTCGGCGCGCTGCCGCACGACACCGTCGCCAAGGGCTGGAGCAGCCTCTCCTTCAACTCCCCGCTGGCCGACCTGGCCACCACCTGGGGCCTGAACTGGCTGGCGCTGGTGCTCTACTCGGACGCCTTCATCTCGCCCAGCGGCACCGGCATGATCTACGCCGCCACCACCTCGCGGATGATCCAGGGCGTCCAGGAGAACGGCCAGCTGCCGTCGATCTTCGGCCGGGTCGACCGCAAGACCGGCGTGCCGCGCCCGGCGCTGGTGCTGAACCTGTTCATCGCCTTCGCCTTCCTCGCCGTCTTCCGCGGCTGGGGCTCGCTGGCCTCCATCGTCTCGGTGGCCACCGTGATCTCCTACATCACCGGCCCGGTGGCCGTGATGTCGCTGCGCCGGCTGGCCCCCGACCTGCCCCGGCCGGTACGGCTGCGGGCGATGCCGGTGATCGCCCCGATCGCCATGGTCTTCGGCTCCCTGGTGCTCTACTGGGCCCGCTGGCCGCTGACCGGCAAGGTGATCATCCTGATGGCCGCCGGCCTGCCGATCTGGGCCTGGTACGAGCTGCGCAAGCCGTGGGAGGTGCTCAAGCCGCACCTCAAGGCCGGTGTCTGGATGGTCGGGTACCTGGTGGTGATGGCCGGCGTCTCGTGGGCCGGCAGCAAGCAGTACGGCGGCCAGGGCTACCTGCCGGAGGGCCTGGACCTGGTGGTCGTCGCCGCCCTCGGCCTGGCCTTCTACTACTGGGGCGTGCGCAGCGCCTGGGCCAACCCGTCGCTGGACGCGGTCCGCGCCGAGCTGGCCGCCCAGCCTGCCGCGGACGAGCCCGAGGGCGCGGTGGCCGCGCGGGTGTGACGCAGGAGGTACGCGGTGCCGGGGCCCCGCCGCCGTCCGGGAGGACGGGGGCGGGGCCTCAGCCGTCGGTGGGGACGGTGGCGTCGGTGGGGGCGGTGCCGTCGGTCGGGCGCCTCAGCCGTCGGTGGGGGCGGTCGGGCCGGCGAGGGCCAGCAGCTCGGCCTGGGACTGCTGCAAGTCCGCGACCAGGTCGGCGGGCAGGCCGTGCGGCACCTCCAGCAGGCCCGCCCAGGTGGTCGCCCACGCTGCTGCGGCCTGACGGTCCGCCCGTGCGCGGGCGCCGGCGAGGGCGGCCTGCGCGATCGGGACCAGGTTGCGGCGCTCCGCGGCCAACCACTGCAGGACCTGCTCGGGGCCGCTGAACCGACCCCGCCCCGGGGCGGGACCCCGCAGCTGTTCGACGGCGGCGCCCAGCACCTGCCGGTAGTACGCCATCAACTCGGCCCGGACCTGCTCCCGGTGGTCGTCGCCGGGACCGGCCTCCCGGCGCTCGCCCAGGTCGCCGGAGTAGCAGCGCAGCAGGCCGGAGAGCCACCAACGGTCCAGCGCGCCGTCGGTCTCGATCAGGTGGGCCTCGGCGAGTTCCGCCATCAGGTCCCGGGCCTCCCGGTGCGCGACGTCGAGCAGCACGGCCGCCACCTCGGTCGAGAGCGAGTCACCGGGATGCACCGAGAGCAGCCGGAAGAGCCGGGCCTGGCGGTGGCTGAGCAGGCGGTATGACTGGTCGAAGGCCGCCCGGACCGAGCGGTCGCCGAAGCCGAGCCGGTCCAGCCGGTGCCGGGGCTCGGCCAGCCGGTCGACCAGCTCGGCCAGGGGCCGGCCGGGGCTCGCCGACAGCAGGTCGGCGCAGATCCGCAGCGCGAGCGGCAGGCCGTCGCAGAACTCCGCGAGGTGGTCGGCGGCCGCCGGCTCGGCGGCGACCCGGACGTCGGACTCGCCGGCGGAGACGCGTAGCGCCGTCCGCAGGAACTCGACCGAGGCGGACCGGGAGAGCGACCAGAGCTCCCAGTAGTCGACCTCCAGCGGCAGCCGGTGCCGCGAGGTGAGCAGCACGACGGCGTTGGAGTCGGGCGGCAACAGCCCCGCCACCTGGGAAGCGCTGGACACGTTGTCGAAGACCAGCAGCAGCCGCCGGCGGCTCTGCGCGAAGGTCGCCAGCACCGCGTGGTAGAGGCCGCGCAGCTCGACCGCCTTCCTGGGCAGCCGCTCGGCGGGCACCCCGAGCAGGTCGAGCAGCCTGCTCATCACCTCCGCCGGCGTCGCCGGCATCACCAGGCCGGGGGACGCCACGTAACCGGCCAGGTCGACGCGGAACACGCCGCCGGGGAACCAGCCGTTCGCCGCCGCCATCGCAGCCGCCTGCACCACCAGCTCGCTCTTGCCGACCCCCGGCGGCCCGCAGACCAGCACGGGGCGCCGTGGCCCGCCCTGGTCCTGCGGTGGGGCCAGCTGGTCGAAGAGCAGGTCGAGCTCGTCGAACCGGTCCACGAAGCCCGGCACCGGCGCCAACGACCCGGTGCCCTGGCGCGGAACCCGGGCCGGGAGGAGCAGCACGGGCTGCCCATCCCGCTCCACCCGGATCATCGGCACGTCGGACGGCAGCCGCTCGGCCGTGGCGACCTCGCCGGCGACGTCCAGCAGGTGCACCGTCCGGTCGCCGTCGACCACCGCGAGCGCCGGCCGGGGGGCCAGCCCGGCCACGGCGGTCACCCCGAGCGCCGCGGCGACGGTGAACTCGTGCCGGTAGCGCGGATCGGCGAGTTCCCAGAGCCGCACGCGTCCGTTGCCGTCGACGCCGGCCAGCAACTCACCGCCCATCGACCCGGGCAGGGCGGCCAACGGGCCGGACCGGTAGCCGACGGGGTACCAGGCCAGCCCGCTGTGCGAGTCGGTGAACGGGTCGACCAGCAGCAGCGTGCCGTCCTCACCGGCCACCACGAGCAGCGAGCGGCCGTCGCGGTGGCGGACAGAGGTCATCGCCACCACCCGGTTCTGCAGGTCGCCCGGCAACCGGGTGCGCAGCAGGGCGCCGGTGGCCGGGTTCCAGAGGTCCAGCCGGCCGTAACGGGTGGCGGTGGCCAGCACCGTGGCTCCGTTCCGCTCCTGGTAGGCGGCCAGGCCCACCACCTCGGACCGGTCGAGCGGGACGGGCTCCCCCCGGCTGCCGCCGGTCTCCGGATCCCAGCAGCGCAGCCACCCGCTCGGCCCGAGCGTCGCGAGCAGCGGCCGGCCGTCGGCGGCCGGGAGGGTCGTCATCGCCGTCACCTCCTCCGGCAGTCGGAAGGAGGCGAGCTCGGTTCCGGCGCCCACCGGGTCCGGTGGGTCGTCGGCGAGCAGCTCGTCGACGACCGACCAGATCACGTCGGCCAGGCGGGTCGGGAGGCGGTCGGCGAGGTCGGGCGGGGCGCTCGGCCGTCGCTCCGTCAGCTCTGCCGCCCAGTCCGCGACGGTCAGCGGGCCGAGTTCCAGCACCGCCGCCCCCGGGATCGCCAGCCCGCCCAGCACCCCCGTGGTCACCAGCACGCAGCCGTTCGACGGCCAGGCACCCGGGCTCAGCACCGCCCAGGAGCTCGTGGACAGCTCGTCCAGGACCAGCAGCCACCCCGGCTGCCGCGCACCGAGCGCCCGCCACAGCTCCCGCAGGTCCCGCATGGGCCGGTCCACCGATCCGATCGCCGACCAGAGCCCGGCCAGCCCGCGACCCAGGTCCTCGACCCGGGTGGCCCTGATCCAGTGCACGAACGGATGGCGATCACCGTGCTCCCTGAGGTACTCCTGGATCAGCCGGCGTTTGCCCTCCCGGGGCGGGGCCTGGATCACCACCACCCCGCTCCCGCCGCTGAACGCCTCGGCCACCGCGGCCAGTTCACCCCGCCGCCCGACCAGTCGCGGCGGGTCCGGCGGGCTCAGCACCTCCGGTGGCGGGGTCAGCAGCTCGCGCCTGAGCGCCGCGCCGCCCGCGCTCCCGCCGCCACCCCCGCGCAGCCCCGCCCCGAGCCGCCGCGCCAGCTCCGCGTGCTCGCCCCCCGCACCGCCCAGCACCGCCACCGCGACCTCGGCGAAGGGCAGGCTGCGCTCCGGCAGCGCCACGCCCTCCCCCGCCGCGGCGCCCGCCGCCAGCGCCCCGAAGTCGAGGGTGCCGCCGAAGGTGGCCGCGACCCGGGCCGAGACTTTGGCCCGCACCAGCTCCAGCATCCGGACCGACTCGGTGCGGGTCAGCTCGGCGAGCAGCCCCTCGCGCACGCCGGGCCGGAAGTCGTACACCACCTCGTCGGGGTCGGCCGCCTCCACCGCCCCGCCCCGGCGGACCAGCAGGCCGGAGACGAACAGCTCGGCCAGTTCGCGCTGCCCGGACTCGGGCACCACGGCCCGCTGGACCAACCGCATCACCGGCAGACTGAGCGGGACCGCGGCCAGGTGGCAGGCCAGCCGGTAGGCCTCCGGCGAGCTGCCGGCGCGGAACCGGGCGACCCGGTCGGCAGCGGGCGGCGGCTCGTCCGCGGCCGGCCCCGGCGGCTGCGGCGGCTGCGGCGGTCTGGGCAGCCCGGCGACGGGTGCGGCCAGCATCGAGGTCCAGCCGGAGCCCCGACCCGCCGTCAACTCCACCCAGGGAGCCAGCCAGTCGGCGTCGATCTCCAGCACCGGCAGCCAGCGCACGGCCGCCCGGGCCTCGGCGCTGCGGACACCGCGTGGCAGGCCGGGCAGCGGCGCGTCGGTGCGGAAGACCGGGATCGGCCGGTCGGCCGCGGCGGCGCGGGCCTCGACCGGGACGGTGCGCAGTCCGGTCCGGTGCCACAGGCGCCGGGGCAGCACGTGCAGCGCGGCCGCCGGACGGCTGGTGGTGGCCTCGGCCAGGAAGCCGGGCAGCTGCGGGCCTCGCCAGGCGGGGCCGACACCGTCGGTGAGGACCAGCAGGATCCGCCGCCCGGTCGGATCGGCCAGGGGGCGGCGCCATCGGGCGGGCTGCGGGGCGGTGGCGGTGCGGGCCCGGTGGCGGCGGCGGAACGGGGTGAGCGCCGGCACCTCGTGATCGGTGTCCAGCGCCCAGGCGTGCACGTCCGCGAAGGCGCCGTGGCGCTCCAGCAGGGTGCGCAGTTCGCCGGCCAGCCCGTGCCAGGGCGCCATGGTGGCGCCGGTGTCCACCAGCAGGTCGACCGCGAAGCGCGGGCGGCGCGTCGGGTGCCAGTGCGGCAGCAGCAGGCCGGTCTCGGCGGTCGCCTCGGCGGTGCGCTCCTCGTCGAGTTCGTCCGTGCCGGGGGCCGGCAGCAGGCGGCGCAGTGGGCGCAGGGCGCGGCCGAGGACCAGGGTGCCGGTCAGTGCGGCGGGGCGGGTGACCCGGACCGCCTGGGCGCGGCCGCCGCCGGGGGCAGCCGGCTGCGGGTGGGCGGGCTGCGGGTCGGCGCCAGGTGGGGCGTGCAGTTCGACGCGCGGCTCGGGGGCCGGGGCGGACGCCGTTCCGACCGCTGGTGGTGCGGCGGGTGGCGTGGGGTCAGGCGCGGGCGGCTGGGCGGTCGGGCGCGCCCGGTGCCCGGGCTGCGCGGGCGGTGGCGCGGCGGGCTGGTGTGGCGTGAGACCGGCGATCCGGGCCATCCAGAGCACGTCGGCCAGGTCCTGCGGCTCGGGCCCGCCGTCGGCCGGAGCCAGCAACCGGGCCAGCGCCCCGCGCAGTTCCGCCTGGGCCGGGTCGGCTGCCCCGTCCGGCCGGTCCGCACGGCGCGAGCGCTCCGCCGGCTCGGGCTGCCCGGGCTCCGGCTGGCCGGGCTCCGGTTGCCCGGGCTCCGGTTGCCCGGGCTCCGGCTGGCCGGGCTCGGGCTGGCCGGGCTCGGGCTGGCCAGGACCCGGCTGATCCGGGTGGCCCGGCTGATCCGGCTGCTGGTCGGTCGCCATGACATCAGCTCTCGTTGAGCGGGCGCAGCAGCGCCTCGTGGATCACCCGGCGGCCGTCCTCCCCGCTCCACAGGCCGCGTTCGGCCATCAGCAGGGCGTTGAGCAGCTGGTCGTTGGCCAGTTCGGCGCCGTTCTCCCGTTGCCGGCGGAGGAATTCGGCGATCAGCTCGGTGCGGATCGACTCGGTGCCGGGATCGCTGCCGAGGTGGGCGGCGACCATGGCGGCCAGCCGTTCGGCGCTCGGCGGCTGGATCTCCAGCCGGACGCAGCGGCGCAACAGGGCGCTGGGGAACTCGCGTTCGCCGTTGCTGGTGAGGACGACCAGCGGGAACTCGCGGCAGCGGACCCGGCCGCCGCGCAGCACGGCCGTCCGGTCGGGGTCGGCGATGGCCACCTCGTGCGGGCCGGGGCCGAGCCGGAGCAGCTCCGGGATCTCGAACTCGCCCTCCTCGAAGACGTTCAGCAGGTCGTTGGGCAGGTCGATGTCGCTCTTGTCGATCTCGTCGATCAGCAGCACCCGGGGGTGCTTCCAGGGCAGTAGCGCGGTGCCGAGCGGCCCGAGCCGGAGGAACTTCCCGATCGCGGGCGCTCCGTAGCCACCCGGCAACGGCATCCGGTACCCGGGATGGCCGGTGCGCAGGCCGGCCTCGTGCAGCCGGCCGATCGCGTCGTAGCTGTAGAGGCCGTCGCGCAGGGTGGCCCGGCTGCTGATCGGCCAGCGCAGCACCGGGCCGAGCCGCAGCTCGTGGGCGACCGCGTAGGCGAGGGTGGACTTGCCGACCCCGGGCTTGCCGGTGATCAACAGCGGGCGGCGCAGGTGCAGGGCCAGGTTGACCAGCTGCACCTCGCGCTCGTCGGCCTGGTAGGCGGCGGCCTGCCGGACCCGGCCGAGGCGCCGGCCGGCCAGCCCGTCGGGCTCGTCCCGGGGCGGTGCCGGCGGCCCCGGGGTCGGCCCGGCACCGGCCTCCGCTCCCGGCCCCGCCTCACCGCCGAAGGAACGCCAGGCCGGAGCCGGCGGCAGTGCGGTGATGCCGTCGTGCGGCACGCCGGTGCCGCGGTAGATCCACCAGTGCTCGGCCATGGCCGCCACCTCACCCCTCGCTCGTCGGATCCAGCCGGTCGCTCATCAGGTCATGCCCGGAAAGGGCTCGTCGGGCACCGGGTCGACACAGTCCGGGTCGTCCCACAACAGGGTGATACCGGCTTCCGGTCGGGTTGCGTCGGCCCCGCGCTGCCTTTTTCGGAACAGGTGGACGGTCTCCGGCAGTTCGGCCAGGTGCCGGGGCCGGTGGCGGCCGAGCGCCGCCACCAGCTCGGCCCGGTGGCCGGGGGTGCGGCGCCAGACCAGCACCGGCACACCGTCCAGGAAGAGCGCGTCGTCCAGGTCCTTCCGGGCCCCGGGGGCGAGCTCGTCGTAGGGGATCTCCAGGCCCAGGCAGGCCAGCCCCGGCCGGTCGGCCAACCAGTCGGCGAGGTCGGGGGCGTGCTCGCCGGCCAGCGCCGGCCAGCCGATGCCGGACAGCACCGTCTCCGGCGGCTCCGGCTCGACGGCCGGACCGCCCGGCGGGCACTGCAGCCACGCGCGCAGCTCGGCCCAGCGCTGCCGCCAGTCCGCCCGGTCCAACCAGGCGTCCAGGTAGCGCTCCAGGGAGCGGATGACCACGGGGTGGCTGCGGCCGAGCGGCTGGGCGGCGGTGCCGGGGCACCACAGTTCGCCGGCGTGGCCGAACAGCGCGTGCGGCAGCAGGAACTCGATCCGGACCGGCCCGCCGGCCGCCCGGCGCAGCGCGCCGGTCAGCTCCGGCCAGTCGGCCAGCCAGGCGCTGCCGGCCTCGACCAGCTCGGCCCGGGTGAGCGAGTGCGCCCGGCTGCGCCAGCCGAGCCGCTCCAACGGCCCGCCGTCCAGCGCCTGGTGGTAGTAGCCGGCCTGGACCCGGAAGCGGTCGGCCTCCAGGTGCTCGGGCGACTCGCTCTCCAGCCGGATCTGGATGATCAGACGGGTGGCGGTCGCCACGGCGTCCGGCGGCGGGCCCGGCTGCGCGCGGTGCCGGCGGAGCAGCCGGTGCACCTCCGGGAGGTCACCGCGCGCCGTGGGGTCGAGATCGCCGACCAGCGCGGTCAGGAAGTCCAGCAGCGGGGCGGCCCGGGGTCGTTCGCGGGTGTCGAGCAGCCGGGCCAGCAGGTCGGGCAGGATCTCCTGACCGGTGAGCAGGCCCAGTCCCGCGGTGTCGCGCGGCAGCTGGGCGTCCGGCAGGGCGGCCGTGGGCCGGCTGCGCAGTTCGGCGAGCACCGGAAGCAGCTCGGTCTCGGGCAGCACGGCGTCGGGTGCCAGCGCCAGCCGGACCGGCTCCAGCCAACCGGCCGACCGGTCGTGCGGATGCAGCTCGCGCAGCACCTCGCTCAGCGTCCGCAGGGCGGCGAAGGGGTCGCGGTGGCTGCCGAGGGTGTGCAACAGCTTCCGCAGGTGCGGGTCGGCCGCCGGCTCCTCCGGGACGTGCGCGTCCAGGCCCCAGGTCGCCGACCGGCGGCCCAGCGCGCTCACCAGGTCGTGGCGGACCTGCAGCCGGGTCATCCCGTCCACCCCGAGCAGCACCGTCAGCAGCAGCGCCTCGCCCGCCGTGGACCAGGGCTGCCCCGCCTGCCCGCCGACGCCCGGCGGTACCTCGGCCATGCCCGGCTACCCGGCTTCCGGGTCCCCGACGGCCCGCCCGACCAGCTCGCGCAACCGCTCCAGGGCTGCGTCGTAGGGGGCGAGTTCGCCCAGCGCGGCGGCCAGGGCGCGCAGGGCCGCCCGCTCGTCGCGGTAGTGACGGCAGCGTTGCACGATGCGGTGCAGGTGCTCGCGCGCGTCGCCCCGCTCCTCGGCCTCGAAGGCGGCCGGCAGGCCGAGCCGGGCGCCCATCGCCTCGAGCAGGTCGAAGCGGCCGGCGCTGCGGCGCAGTTGCGGGAAGGCCAGCAGGGCGGTGACCAGCTCGGCATCCGTCGGCGGAGGCAGCGGGGACGGCGGGGACGGCGGGAACGGTTGCAGTGGAGGTGCTGGGGGCACCCGGGGCGCGACCGCCTCGCCCAGGAAGGCGGCCAGCGCGCCGATCGGCACGTACCAGCCGCCCTGTTCCTGCTCGTAGGAGCGGCTGCCCTTGAGCACCCCGTACACCAGGCCGTCCGCGCCGGCCAGCAGGCTGCCGCTGAGTCCCTGGCGGACCCCGTCGCCCTGGACCCGGACGAACTCGCCGGCCCGGCCGACCACGCGCAGCGCCAGGGTGTCGGGACGGGCGCCCGGGGAGGGGGTGAAGGTGGAGTAGCCGAGCGCGGTCAACGCGGCGCCGGTCTCGGCCTCGACGGCGGCGAGCGGGGCGACCGGGTGGCCGGTCCAGCCGGGCATGGCGAGGGTGGCGAGGTCGGGGAAGGGGTGGAAGCCGGTGCCGTCGCCGACCGCCGGGTCGACCCGGATCGCCGCGGGCTCGACCGGGTGCGCACCCGACTCGTGACGGATCGTCAGGCCGGCTGCCGGATCGGCTCTTCGGGCGAGCAGCACGACGTGGGCGGCGGTGACCGCCAGCCCGGGCGCCACCAGGAAGCCGCTGCCGTGGAAGGCGCCGGCCAGGGTCTCGATCCGGACCGTGCACCGGTGCAACTCCTCGGCCGCGGCCCGCCCGAGCCGCGCGCCGGTCACTCGGCGGCAGCCGGCGTGGACACGGCCGTGGCGGGCACTCCCGCACTCGCGGCCCGCTCGCGGCGGGCCGCGAGGTCCCAGGAGAGCCGCACCTTGAGCGAGGCCTCGCTGCCGGCCTCGGCGATCACGCCGACCAGGTGACCGGACTTGACGGCCAGCTTCAGCCCGAACTCCACCTCGAAGGCGTCGGGCGCCCCGGCCACCGCACTCTGCGCGATGGTCTCGGCCGCCCAGCGACCCACCCCCTGCACGGTCTCCCGTACCTGGTCGAGGGTCAGCGCGACCGCCGAGCCGATCTCGCCGGCGGCCCGCCGCGCACCGGAGCCCAACCCGACGTCCCCGAAGGCCGGCTGCTGCTCGGCCTGCTGCCCGAAGCCCAGCTCGCCGATGATCTCGGCCTGCACGGTCGTCCCGTCACCCAGCTCGATCGCCATCGTTTCGGCCACGAGTTCCCCTCCCCAGCCCCACCCGACAGGCCGTCAGAATACCTGCCGGGAACGGGAACCAAGACTGGTCCGACGATTCGCCCCGCCCCACCGGCGGGCGCTGCACCCAAGGCCTCGGGACCCTCCCCCACCCGGGGGAGCGGGTCCGCCGTGCGGCGGAGGTCGCAGGTGGCGGCCGGCTGCGAGCTTTGCTCCAGCACCGGGCGCAGCCGCCGCCCGCACGGACGATCCGTCCACCACCGCGACCCATCGGAGGACCCACCATGACCAAGCAGCGCACTGCGCTCGGTCTCGCCCTGGTCACCGCCGCCTGCCTCGGCCCCGCCACGGCCGCCTCGGCCGCATCCGCCGGCACCGCCCCGGCCCACGGGTCGGCCCACGGCCCGGTGCGCCTGGCCGGCTTCGCCCGCCTCGATCCGCGCACCCCCACGCCCGACACCTCCGACCGCCTCACCCTGGCCGTGGACGCACGCACCGACCGGGCGGCCGACCCCGCCTCGGGGCGCGGGCACGCCACCATCCAGCACCTGTTCCGCAATCCGGACGGCAGTTGGCAGGGCACGGTCCGGATCGACGTCAGCATCGACTGCCTGACCACCAGCGGCCCCACCGCCACCGTGACCGGCACCGTCGACTCGCTCACCTTCACCGTCCCCCCGGGTCAGCAGCAGCCACCGCGGGCCGCCGCCGGATGGCACCCGGAGACCGGCTTCACCTTCTCTCTCGGCGGACCGGAGGCCGGCCGGATCGGCTGGACGGGCACGCCCGACTACCGGGACCCGAGCGCCCCGCCGGTGGCCACCCGCTGCCGGGCCACGCCGCCGACGTTCTACCTGGTGAACGGCGGGTTCGCGGTCTCCCGCTGAGCCCCACGCCCCGGGTGCACCCCGCCTGCGCCGGCCACACCGGTGACCCTCGGTGACTAAATCAATACTCCAGCCCCGCTTGATCCGGCCGGTCTACTCTGAATTGAGAGATCACACAGCCGGTGGGGGTGAGGAATGATCTCGGCGCTCGACATCACCAGCGGCTCCTCGTTGCTTGCCGCCTACGGCGCCCTCGCGGTGCTGTTGGTGACATTCGTCGAGGCCGGGCTGCTGGTGGTCGGATTCTTCGTACCGGGCGACACACTGCTCTTCCCGGCCGGAGTGCTCTGTGCCGCGGCCCCGGCCGCGTCCACGCACCACGGGCCGTACCTCAGCCTCTGGCAGGTGCTGCTCGCGGCGGCGGCCGGCTCGCTGGGGGGCACCCAGCTGGGGTTCCTGATCGGCCGGCACGGCGGTGAGGCGCTGCTGGCCCGCAGCCACAGCGTGCGCTTGAAGGGCGTGCTGGCGCGGGCGGAGGAGTTGCTGGGGCACTACGGACAGCGGAAGGCGATCGTGCTCGCACGCTTCGTGCCGATGGTCCGCTCGGTGCTCGGACCGCTGGCCGGCGCGCTGCGGGTGCCGACGCGCACCTTCACCGCCTGGCAGGTGATCGGCGGGCTGCTCTGGACCCAGAGCACCATCCTGGCCGGTTACGCGTTGGGGCGTTCGGTGCCCGGGATCGAGGACTACCTGCTGCCGATGGTGGCGGCGGTGGCGGTGCTCTCGGTACTGCCGGCGTTCTTCTCCCGGCGCCGCAAGCAGCCCGCGCCCGCTGCACAGCCGCCCCGGACGCCGCCGGCCCGGACCGACGACCAGCACCCGGACGACCAGCACCCGAGCCACCGGCCGGCGGGCAACCGGCCCCCGGACGACCTGCGCCCGGATGACCGGCACCCGGATGAGCTGCACCCGAGCGGTGCGGTCCGCGAGGCCGGCGCCGTGCGCGAGGCGCGGCAACCGGTGTCGCACCACCGGTAGTACGGCACGAAGATGCCCGAAGGGGCCCGGCGACGGTGTGTCGCGGGGCCCCTTCGGGTGTGTGCGGGGTGCTGATCGGGGGTGATCAGTAGTTGTTGTGGATCTGCCAGTAGGCCCAGGCCTGGTTCGGGCTGCCGTAGCGGGAGTTCATGTAGTCGTAGGCCCACTTGATCTGGGTGGTGGGGTTGGTCTGCC